>DATNQK010000066.1:0-4494 GCA_036704065.1 Stenomitos sp. | reverse complement strand
TCCTATTGGTATCTCAAGCGTGGTTCTCAGCATGTGGAAGTGTTGCATCGACCTTCCGCCATGCTTCTGGGACTCGCTGCAAACGATCCAGCGGAGCAGAAGGCGCGCAATCGCTTCATGGCTCACTATCGCTTGCTGTACCCAGAAGACCGACAAGAGGCGGCAATCAAGGGCATCAAAGCCTTTGCTGTGTCCTATGCAGCAGCCAAGCGCCAGGGTATCGACATGGACGATTTACAACCTGAAGGGTATCAATTCACGGAGGTAAAACAAGTCGCATGAAAAAACAACAGCACCAGCGCAAGCGAAGCCGCAGATTGACAATCGTTGCCCTCGCCGCGAGTGTCATCTTGGGAGGTAGTTTGTCGTTTCAGCATCATGCGAAAGCCTTTAGCTTAGGCGACCTGGGTGGCATTATTTCTGGAATCCTTGAAGGGTATGGCCTCGGGGGTGGAGAGGCCGATAAGTGGGTTACAGATATCAACAAGTATCTAGAGGAGATATATGCGGCCTACGGCCATATCTCCTCTGGGAACTGGCAGGGGTTATTGGATGTGCTCAAGGATGCGCTGGGTGAGGCAGGGATTATAGATCCATTGGCCGCTTCCCAAGAAGTGTCTGAAGCAACCTTTGACCTCTCGGATGGCAAAGAAGGGTTTATCAAGAATGCGGATTTTCCAGAGGCCATCTTTGATGCGCAACGCTCCACCGATGCCATCACGCCTATGATTGCCCAAAAGCTCTCTTCGCTGGTGTTAAGCGAGGACGGTCAATCGATGTTGAAGGCGCAAGGGGAGCAAGGTGCCAAAGCAGGTTCCCTCGCGATTTCGGGTCAAGAGGGGGTGATTAATGCGGCTAAGAGTGCTCAAGATAGCGCAAAGGAAAGCTTAAATGCCGCCATCTCAGTTGCGCGTAAAGCCAAGGAAGCCCAAAGCCGTCAAGCGTCTCAAGATATTCTCAAGGATCTTGCAGCTCAAAACGGTGACATTGGGGAAGTGCTGTTGCACCAATCCAATCAACAGGTGGCAGAAGTCGCGGCCTTAGCGAATCAAGCGGCCCAACTCACGGCAATTCAAGCTCAGAGTCGGATTCAGAGTGACCAACTTCAGATGATTCAAATGTTGGCTGCTTCCCAGAATCAAATGCTGACAGAGGTGGATAGTACCAATGACCAGCATCTGCAATACGACTTAGAGCAAGATCGGCGCACCATGCTGGGTGCCTATGAGAGCAGTTCAATCGTGTATCTGCCGGGGTTTATGAAGCCATGAAAATGAGTATCCGATTACCAAGGCGCTGGTCTCCAAGGCCCGTAGGAGTGCAGGGCGATGCGCTCAACATGATAGTGAGTATTCGACTACCGAGACGTTGGCCTCTCTACCTAGGGCTTGCAACGGTTGTCTTTTTCTGCTGCCTAGCTCCTGCCGTGGCTCAAGATGTGATGGGCACCACACTCAACAACATGGAAGAGTCTCAGAAGTGGTGGGACTCGCTGTGGGAGATGACATTTTCAGTCGGTGGTACTGGCAATAACGTCACTTCTTTTATCATGGTCAGCTTGGCGAAAAAGGTACTACTATTTGCCCTGATCTTCTGGGTGTTCTTGTTTGGCAGAGCAATGTCGAAGGACAGCAATTCGCCTGACCTATTTCATACACTGGGGAATTTTTTGCTGCCAGTGGTGTTGGTGGCGCTATTCCTGACGAACAACGGTGCGGGGTCAAACATGCTCGCCTACGGCATGAGGCAAGTGATCAACGAAACCACGAATGGGTTCATGAACATCCAAATTGCCAATATCCAAGTCCGCTCTGCGATCGCGGATCAATTCATCACAAAGGATGTCGCGCAGAAGATTGAGCGACGCGCTCAGATTTGTCTGCAAATGCCACATCCGGTGGTGCAGATCCCGAGTCGGGAACGACCACAGAACCCGAAACCGCCATTGACGACCTTGCAAACGCAAGCATACGACTATCTCGAATGCATTGATTCATTGCAGAAGATGGTTGCAGATGAGAAGGCGAATGCTGAGGCGAAGTATTGCACCAATATTCCAGGTGTAAACAACGCCTGTACTTTCTTCGGTCGCTACATTAATAAAGTGATCAATTCGATCCAAAAAATTCAAGAAAACGAGTCGAACAAACTCCTCTTTGGGCTAGTTCCGAGTGTCTTGAAGGGGCAAATGAACCTCAACGATATCGTTTCAGGTATTGTAGCGACACTCATTTTCAATCAAATTCTGAGTTTTACCCAATGGTTATGGGTGAATACGCTGGAGCTGGCTTTGTGGTTGTCCGCGATATCTGCTCCGATTTTCATTGCACTTTCACTGGTACCAGGACGGCTCAATCTCACCGTCTCCTGGCTATTTAGCTATTTGTCCATCGCGCTGGCCCAAACAGGCTACATCGCAATTGTGGGGGCAGTGGCGGTCATGCTCACAAGTTCTGCAACCTATCTGACTTCTGACCTACGGTTTCCGATGGCCTTAGGTTTGTTTGCACCTGGGGTTTCCCTTGCACTCTTCACTGGGGGCATGTGGGCGGCTGCACGGTCCTTTACAGGCCAGTCTACAGCGGTAGTAGGTGCGGTCACATCAGTTGCTTCTACTACCCTATTAGGCTTTAGCACTGCACTTTCTCGACTTGCGGACAAACGCCGATGAACACTGAAATTCAAGATTCCACTCTCAACGGTGGCCAGCAATCCGATACACAACTCAAACAACTACAAGCGCAATTTCAGAAAGTCAGCGCTCCCCGCTTTCAGCCGATACCGATTGCAGTGGTTGTGCTGCTGACGCTCAACCTTTTCGTGGCCTGTGGTGCAAACCGAGCGGCGAATCAAGCACGCGAAAGTCAGCCGTTCATCTATGTCTATGGTCCCGATGGGTCCGCGCAAGAAGCACGTCCAAAATCTGACATCACCCGACCTGATGCGGTACTCAAGAGCTATGCAGAGCGCTTTATTCAAGTGGGCTTCACTTGGAATAAGCAGGTGGTTGATAAAGGTGAAGAGAAAGGATTTGCGGTTGAGGGGATAACGATTCCCACGCCGCTGTACTATGCCTCGTTTGGCATTCAACCAGGGTTCCGCGAATCTTACTTGAAAGGGCTGGCTCAGAAATCAGGCAAGGATTACACCCTGTCTGACTACATCAACGGCAGCAAAGAGGTTGAGGTCAAGATTTTTGGCGAACCCAAGGTGCAAAAGGTTGGGGAAGGGCTTTGGGATGTAACCGTGATTGCCACACGCATCCACCATTCCAACGGCCAAGTGTTTGCCAATGAGATTTTCAATCATGTCTTGCGGCTGCAAGCGATTAAGCCTGCCGTGAATCCGTGGGGAGAACGGCAGACCTTAATTGGAACGTTAGTGACCCAGATGCAGCACCAAGGTTTGCAAATCATTCAAATCACGCCGTTCTAAGGCGAGGAGGAAACAATGGCACTAGATCATGAAGAAGTAGATGCGCTTTTGGGTTTTGAGCCTCAGCCGCAGGCGCTGACCAAAGGGGTCATGGGTCAAAAGCTAGAGGCGTCTGTTGAGCAACGGCCTTGGTATACCCGCCTATCCACCAAGGTTTTTATCGTGGGTGGGGTCGGTTTCATCGTGACCTTGTTGGCTTTTAATTTGTTTGGGTCGAGTGAATCGCAGACCACCGCAACGACCAAAGACAACGAAGCGAATCAGCTTTTGCAATCACAGCTTGCTGCCCAACAGCAGCAGAATGCTGATCTGAAGACGCAGATGGCGATTGGCAATCAGCAGAAGATGCTGCTCGTCAAGCCGATGACGATGAAGCCAACGAAGCCCAGCAAGCCGCCAGCCAATGCCGTTTCTTATCAGCGGACGCTACCCATGCGCTCTGTCCCCGCAACGGTCGCCTCAGCACCAACTCTGCCTCGGTCTGCACCTGCGCCTAGCTTTCCGGTGAGGTCGCTACCCACTTTTGTCCCACCCCCACAACAGAGTCAACTGATTACCTCAGTTCCGTCTTCTGCGCGTGCGCCAGAAGACCCGATGACCGCGTGGGAAAGACTCTCAGGGCTGGGGCATTACACCAGTGGCGACGCATCAAGCAGTAGTGCAACACTCGCCTCTAGTACCGCCTCACCGAGCTACACCCCTGCGGTTTATACCCAATCAGGGCCAGCGACAGCCATTGAATCGTCTTATTCAGGCAATGTGCCGAATACAGCTCACTTCAATGCTCCAAGTGAGCCAAGTCGCGCCTCGCTGGGTTCTTACTCTGGTGTGACACTCAATGCCGGAACCACGGCAAAAGGCAAGCTAGTCACCCCGATTCTCTGGGCTGGGGATATCGATGTTAAAGATCAGGAGTTCTTGGTTGAACTCAGGGATGGACTGGGCAAGGCGTTGCCCAAGGGGACGTTGATTGTGGTCACGCCTGAGCAAACCTCTGAGTCAGGCTTTATCCGCCTCAAAGCGGTTCGAGCGTCGGTGAATGGTTCAGATCAGGTGCTT
>DATNQK010000065.1:0-3015 GCA_036704065.1 Stenomitos sp. | reverse complement strand
GGATGGACTGCTGCTCGTTGAATCCCGCTATGCCTTGATTAATGTCTACCTGCTCGCCTTTGGGCTTCTGAGCCAATGGCTGTTGCTCATGAGTAGCCAGCGCAAGGGGTTGCAGCGATGGGCATGGCTTACGCTATCGGGGCTCAGTTTTGGGGCTACGGTCGCTGTGAAGTGGAATGGGCTCGGCTTCTTGCTAGGCATTTACTTGTTTTGGGCCATTGCGCAGGTTGGGCGCTTAGGCACCAAATCACAACCTGCATCGGGTTCATTTCCCCTCGCGGATCTGAGCCGTTTATCGCCGCTACAGCTTTTTGTGTTTCTGCCCTTGGTGGGTGCTGTGCTCTATCGGCTTGTTTGGATTCCTCACTTGCAACAGAATCCGGAGTTTGATTTTTGGCAGGTGCATCAGCAGATGTACGGCTACCATCAACGGGTTGGCAATGGGCCGACGGTTCACCCCTACTGTTCGGCCTGGTTCTCTTGGCCCCCGATGCTCCGTCCGGTCAGCTACTTCTATCAGGTGGCTGCGACGTCTCAAGAACCTGTGCCAATGGTTGGGCCACCCATGGCATTTGACCAGGCACGCTACGTTTACAGTGTGTATGCCATTGGCAACCCCTTTCTCTGGTGGTTTGCGTCTATTGCCTTCTTGATGGTGTTTGGGTTAGCCCTAGCACAAGGCTGGCGATGGTGGCAACAGCGCCGTACCCGATCTGCGTCTCCACAGGGTAGTCCGTTGCTGTTGCGCGGCAGTGATGCTTATATTCCCCTCTACTTGACCACGAGTTATGCCGCTAATTTACTGCCGTGGCTGAGTATTAGTCGGTGCGCATTTTTGTATCACTATATGCCTGCCTATCTCTTTAGTAGCTTGGGGTTAGCTTGGCTGTTGCATCGCTGGTTGCGTCACCCGCTTTCGGTCTACCGCCGTCTCGGCTTAATGATTTTCATCGTCTGTATGCTGAGCTTCCTATTTTGGCTGCCGCTCTATCTGGGCTTGCCTCTCAGTCCTCGCGAGTGGCAGTGGCGTATGTGGTTTCCCAGTTGGATTTGATGTGCTAAATGAAAATAAGTAGCAATAAGTTAAGATGTGTAATCTCTCATGAATTTCAAATTCATTAAGAGATATGTTGTTAAAATCAGTAACAAATATGAATCAAGCTTAGGACATCATCAGTATGGGACGTGTTGGGGTTTTGCTGCTGAATTTAGGTGGACCAGAGCAGCTCAGCGATGTTCGTCCTTTTCTGTACAACTTGTTTTCAGATCCTGAAATTATTCGCTTGCCCTTCCGCTGGCTGCAAAAACCCCTGGCCTGGTTTATTGCCACCAATCGCGCCCGCACGTCTCAAGAAAACTATCGTCAAATTGGTGGCGGTTCTCCGTTGCGCCGGATTACCGAGGAACAGGCCAATGCCTTGCAGTCCAACCTTCAAAGCAAGGGCATTGATGCCTACGTTTACATTGGTATGCGTTACTGGAAGCCCTTTACAGAAGAGGCGATCGCCCAAATCAAGCGTGATGGCATCGAGGACTTGGTGATTTTGCCGCTGTATCCACAGTTCTCTATTAGTACCAGTGGTTCTAGCTTCCGGATTCTAGAAGATTTGTGGAATGCCGATCCTGAGCTGGCTAAAATCAACTACACCGTGATTCCGTCTTGGTATGACCGGCCCGGATATGTTCGGGCAATGGCAGAGTTGATTCGGCAAGAGGTGGATCAATGCAGTGACCCCGCCAACGCCACGGTTTTCTTTAGTGCCCACGGTGTGCCGATTAGTTACGTGACGGAAGCTGGAGATCCCTATCAGTCTGAAATTGAAGGCTGTACGTCACTGATCATGCAAGCCCTCAACCGCTCCAATCCTCACGTGCTGGCGTATCAAAGTCGCGTGGGTCCCGTAGAGTGGCTTCAGCCCTATACAGAAGACAAACTGGAAGAACTGGGCGAACATGGCACCAAGGAACTGGTAGTGGTTCCCATCAGCTTCATTTCCGAACACATCGAAACGCTGCAAGAAATTGACATTGAATACCGTGAAGTTGCGCTAGAAGCTGGGATTGAGCACTTCCGCCGTGTGCCTGCGCTTAACACCTACCCCAGCTTCATTGACGATCTTGGAGATATGGTGCTTGAAGCTTTGCGCAAGCCTGCGATTGAATTTGCCCAGGTGTTGCGCCCAAGCAAGACGGTGAAGATTTATCCGCAAGAGCGCTGGGAATGGGGCTTAACCTCCGCTGCCGAGCGTTGGAATGGTCGGTTGGCAATGATTGGGTTCTTGGCGTTACTGCTGGAACTGGTGAGTGGTCAAGGACCGTTGCATATTCTAGGGCTGCTTTAAGGGCATCTTTGACGGAGCCATTAGCTTGCCCTAGGGGATGATGGGCGAACTCGGCTAAAGGCGAAGCCTGAAAGTATACACGGGGTTTGCAACCCGTTAAAATTGTTTACAGTGCTTTTGAAAAGGGTTGCGGCTGGCATGACGGCGTCCCCTCCTCCATCGAATATTTTGCCGCCAGAATCCGCCCAGTCTCCGACGCTGAGCGATCGCCTGACGAGTGTTCTCAATCATCGTCCGTTGTCGTCGGAAGCCTTGACACTCATCGCAGCTTTTCTGGTGGGTGGGGGTACAGGGTTGGCGATCGCCCTCTTTCGCTCCCTAACTCGTGGCATCGGGCATTTTAGCTTCACAGATCTTGCTGCATGGTTAGCACCGCTTGGCCCTTGGAGCATCGCCCTGCTGCCCATTTTTGGTGGAATTTTAGTAGGACTGCTGCGCTGGCGATTGCCTACATTTTTTGGCCAAGGTTTGAGCGCCCTCCTCAGCGATAGCCGCGATCAACCAATCTCACCCCTGCGGCCTGTCCTTAAATTGTTAAGTGCGGCCCTTTCCCTGGGTACAGGTGCCTCCCTTGGGCCCGAGGGGCCGAGCGTGGAAATTGGGGCCAATATTGGCGTTTTGCTTGGCCAAGGATTCCAGGTGGCCAAGGAGCGCTACCGCCTATTGTTAGGTG
>DATNQK010000064.1:0-1646 GCA_036704065.1 Stenomitos sp. | reverse complement strand
AATGAAAGGGCAACCTGACGCCGCAGTAGCCATTGTTCAGATGCTAGGTACCGCAGCAACATCTTTAAAGCCTCCTCGTGCCGAGAAGAGCCTTGCAGAAATTCTAAATGGCCTAACGCCGCAGCCTGCACCACCTGATCTTTGTTGTCTAAGGCATTGACACATAAGTCCCATAGAATCTCTGGGGCATCTAGCTCTGCCACAATCGGCAAAATGCTGAGCTGCAACAACCAGTGATCGTCGGCATTGGATGCGGCCACCAAATACGGCAATGACACCTGCCCATACTTGGACAAGGCATTGGCTGCTTCACCGCGCACGTTGGGGTCACGCTCGGACTGCAACACTTCCACTAAGGTCTCAAATGCTTCGGGCGTGCGCTTATAGCCTAAGCCCATCGCCGCAAACGAACGGACAATGAATTCTGGATCTTGCAAACGATCCACCAAGAGGGGAGCCGCAACATCCGACTCATAATCGCGCAACGCCACAATTGCACTCATCCGATGCTGTGGGTCTTCGCTATTTAACAAAACTTTAATTTCACTAAGCTGCATAGTGTGGCTCCTAACGTGAGGCTATCCTTTGATACACCGGATAGAAAGTAACGAACCCAAAGAGACAAAACGGTGCTACTAAGCTTGAGGAATAAGCAATAGATGCCTTTTGAGAAAAAAGGACTTAGGGCGATCGCCCTCTATTGCTTTTCCCGATCAGCTCGTTAGCCTTCTGCGCAAAACCAGCCAATCAACGCTTGAAAAATGAGAGAAAAATAGAAAATCGCAACGGAACGTAAAATAGTTGTAAAGATATTGTTACACGATTTCTCAGAATCGTACAACCTCACCCTGCCGTAAGAACCCTACCTCTAACCGAACGGTTAGAGGCACCTGTATATCCTGTAGATCTAGGTCGCCATAATTATCGGCAACCCTTCTATAAATTCAATTCTTGTCAGCTCGCAGGTTGAACCCGCATGACAAGGGCCTATCCTTGGCCCAAGCGCGAGGCTCTCAGTTGACCGCAGGCAGCATTGCGATCCAGGCCGCGAGATTGGCGAATACTCGCCGCCTTATGTTGGCGTTCTAGCACTTGCAAAAAAGTATTGAGCTGCTGTGGCGAAGGCCGCTGATAGTCTGCTTCGTGTATTGGATTGTAAGGAATCAAATTGACGTGGGCTTGAAACCCTTTCAAAAGCTTGGCTAACTCAGCAGCATGTTGCGGCTGATCGTTAACCCCTGCCAGCACAATATATTCAAACGTGATGCGCCGACCTGTGGCCTGCACATACTGACGACAGTCTTCCATTAAAGCGTGCAAGGGATAATGGCGTGCCGTGGGAATCAACTGTTCTCGCAACCCTTGATTGGAACCGTGCAAACTCACCGCCAAGGTGGCCTGAAGCCCATATTCGGATAACTGGCGAATCCGTCCTGGTACACCCACAGTAGAGATGGTAATCGAGCGTTGACCAATGCCAATATCTTCATTGAGCGATCGCACCGCAGCCAACACATTATCCAGGTTCAGCAGCGGCTCACCCATACCCATAAAGACAATATTGCTCACCCGTGCCTGAAAATCTTCCTGCACAGTCAACACCTGATCCACAATTTCATGACAGGCCAAGTGACGCGTAAACCCGC
>DATNQK010000063.1:0-2702 GCA_036704065.1 Stenomitos sp. | reverse complement strand
GCTCTTGAGCTTGGAGAGGACGCATCTCAAAGCCCATCTTAGTGCCAAGTAACTGCTCCCACATCAAGAAGCCATCTACAAACCCCTTTTCTAATAAGGTTTCAATTTGGGTGGCTTTGACTTCTGGATCGCCTGCGACGTTTTGATAGTGCTTATAAAGCCAAGCTAGAGAGCGATCTACCCAACCTTGGGCATGGTCGGATTCGGAAACGACGGTATAGGTAATAAAAATCTTGAGGGACTTCGGCTTACGAACACCTTCTTGAAACAATTCCAAAGTACGTTTCTGCTCAGACTTGAGCATTAACCGCAGCGTCGGGTGAGCCGTTTGCTCCCATAACTGTTCTAGAGATATCAGCCGCTCTTGGCAGGAGGCAAAAGAACTCAGATGCAGTGTTAGTTTCTCTAATGGTGGTAAGTCTTTGAGTCCAGACTCAATACAGTCAAAGAGTTTGCGCAGTTCTCTTTCTTCGAGGGTGGGGTGGATGCCGCCGCACTCGAAACCAAAAACAAATTGATAATTCTCGTTTTTGCGTAGGAGAAAAGCGCCCACCGATCTACTGCGAAGTTCATACTGCACCATGCAGGTGAGGTGCAGAAAATTTTCGAAAGGGTGGCGAAGGATGCCACCAATCTTCTGGTTTTTAATTTTTGGCATAGGAAAAACCTTGCAATAAAGCAATTAGCGCTTCGGTCTGCGATGGCGATGAGAGCGAGGGGGTTTTCGCTTAAGTGATCTGACCTCTTCGAGAGGAGAAATATAGAAGGGATGTGCTGGAATCCAGTGAGGGGATTTGATAAACCGTGCTAAAAATCGCCAAGGATGGTTGCCAGTGAGAAGCCAATAGGTGGCAATTCCCCAAAAGATAAAGGCCAAGCACCATTGCCAAGGCATCCCGAAAAAACTGCCAAGACTAAGCCCAATGAGGATAATCGCAATCCAAGGAATAAACTGATTGGCTGGAATAGGTCCAATGTTAGGACTGGTGCCTAACAACTGGTTAACAGGGCGAAAATCATCGGGAGTAGACATCGCAATATCCTCTCCCTAGCAAGTTGAGCCGCCAGTTGTCACAAGAGAACTGATGACATCGACAATGACGATAACCAAAATGGCTAGAATTGGTGCTCTGACAGCAGTTTGCCAGTCCTCGTCTCGACTGAGATTATTAAAAACTTGTATGAGTGCGATGGCAATATAGATGATAAACATCGCTCGAATCACATTAATGGTAATTTTAACGGGGTCAACGGAAGCGCCCGCGCTACTAAATACAGAACTCAGTAGACCGCAGGCTTTATCCAGAAAAACAGCCTCGGCAGGCATAACAAAGAAGTGACAGACACCAAGTAAGGTAATGGTGCCGAGAATTAAGGTCTGAGAAGCAGCAGGGATGCGTCCAAATAGATTCAATAGTCGCTTTGTCTCATTCCACCGGATTGCTGCGATGATGACTGGGGTTGATCCGAGGACAAACTGATACTCGTGTGTTATTAAGCCAACAGCCGCAAAGCTGGAGCCGAACAGAGCTGTTGAGGTACGAGTGTTGAGCTTGCTGAAAATCAGCATGAGGGGAAGTGGCGCAAGTCTTTTGCGCCGAAAGCGTTGAATTGTCATAAGTCACCTGGGGAGGATTATAAAGAAAAGCTTCTTTCTACGAGGAAAGAAAAAAGTACCACTCAGGGTGCCGAACAAATTGTGAAACAAGAGGAAAACTCTCAGGTATGGGTTTGGGCAGTCTGGGCTTCAGGAAGACTGATAAGGTCCAGATTCAAACGCTGTAGAGAGAGTATTTATTCAATTAAAGGTTTCGGGAGAGGTATAGCTCAACCTCTCCCGACAAGTGTACAAACAGTCCTTCGATCTGGCAAGAGCCAGGTGAAGATGATTGGTACAAAAATCAGTCCAAATCAATCACAAGAATTAGGCCGATCTAAACCTCATCTACAAGTGGTACAGATCGGCTGAAAGCGAAACAGAGCAATGCAAGGAGCCGATTTTAGCTATGTTCGAAGAATTCAGCTTTCTGCATAAGAGTACAAAAAATCGAACAAAAATGCAAAAAGTTGATCAGAGTTATCAAAAAAGTGAAATTGATTTCAATAAAAACTTGAGCCAAAAAACGCTGAGATATACATATATCAATCGTCATAGCGTTTGTAAATTTTAGTTAAGAACATAGAAATTTAGGCCTCTATCGAGCCCTAAAAATGAGTCTTTAAGGGAAGAAAAATTAATATCTTTTAATAACTTTCTTCGCGAAAAAATAGAGCAGAAGAATTTTGAAAGATGTCGGTATAATGTGCCTGTCCAAGGTGCGAACCGATGTCGCACCAATAGAGTGAGTCCCTAAGAAAGACTCCATCCCAGTAGTTCAGGGATGTACCCACCCAAAGGTGCATATTTGGTAACAAAGATGTATCACAGCTAGAGGGTAAAGCCTAATGTTGCCGATAACCATCTATAGGCATCAGGGCGAGGGTAAGACTTGAATGGTTAATCACAGGATGAACCTGCGTCGAGGCTTCGATAATACAGAAGTTCTGTCAAAAGATGGTCTGGAACTTAGGGTTAGCGGCTGGTCTCAACGACCAAGCACAAAGTTGCTCTATCCCTTGGATGTAGAGCAATGGACTACCTAATAACCCCGGAGTAAAGCAGGAACCTAAACAATGTCGCATCTCTATAGTGTGGAACGGGA
>DATNQK010000062.1:0-6320 GCA_036704065.1 Stenomitos sp. | reverse complement strand
AAATGGGCACCTACTTCAGCTACATTTGCTCTGGCTTAAGCTAAGGTTTGTGGGATCTTTTTTGATCTCAGTTTAATCAGTGAGAAGTCTGGGAAATTGAGGGTAAAGTCTAGCGCGTTCAAGGCTAATCTCACGTAACAGCATAGAGATTGGTTTTAACGGTCTAGTGGTGCTCTTAAATTCCCAGGCTTTTGAGTTTTAAATGACAGGGTTTAAAGGACAGGGTTGGTTCAGCATTGTAGTTTTGCGATTTGCCCTTCGCCGCATGACTGATTTAAGAAAACCTTGCTCTGAAGCTGGTAGCCTAAGCTTATAGATTAAACGTTGTCGATCTCTTAGGGCGTATCGGTTTCACTTTCAGTTCTGCTCGTTCACTATTTAACGATAGGAGACAGTTACATTATGCGCATGTTCAAGGTGACGGCTTGTGTTCCTAGCCAAACTCGGATTCGTACCCAGCGGGAATTACAAAATACTTATTTCACCAAGTTGGTTCCTTACGACAATTGGTTTATTGAGCAACAGCGCATCATGAAGATGGGCGGCAAAATCGTTAAGGTTGAATTGGCAACTGGCAAGCCTGGCACGAATACCGGATTACAATAACGTTCAACAGGTTAATAAATCTTGTTATTGTCTGTTTGTTGCAGGGGGGGTTCTCTTTGAGCCTCCCTTGTTCTGTAAGAAGCACTGCGTTATTTGACCTTCTCTATTGAGGTTGTTTGGGGAAATTGCGCGATCGCCCTTTTGCAACGCACAAAATCAGCTATACTGGCATCGATTTTGGTTCAGTTATATGCTCGTGAACCTTCGCCGCATTGTTCCCTTTCTAGACCCGTCTGTTGATCAATGGGCAACCGAAGCACGGTTTCTCAATTGGTTAACCTTTATCTGGCTGTTTTTAGGCTTAGTGGTTCTCTATTCCGTTTCGTTCCACGTCGGTTTAGTTGAATCAGGTGACGGCTTATATTACTTTAAACGCCAGCTTTTAGGGGTTTGCTTTGGCTTGGTTGGGTTTACGGCTGCGGTACGAGTCCCATTAAAGCGTTGGCTCACTCTCGCACCTATTTTTTTCTTTATCGCCTTGTTGCTGATTTTTGCAACTCGCTTGCCGGGTCTAGGAACGACAGCGAACGGTTCAACCCGTTGGATTCAGTTGGGACCCTTTCCGCTGCAACCATCGGAAATCATGAAGCCCTTCTTGATTTTGCAAAGCGCTCAAATTTTTGCCCGTTGGACAAGGTTGACGTTGCAAGAACGGTGTATCTGGCTAGGGATATTTGCGCTGACGCTGTTCGGAATTTTGATTCAACCTAACCTCAGTACAACAGCGCTCTACGGTATTACATTGTGGCTTTTGGCTTTGGCCGCAGGGCTGCCTTATTTTCAGTTGATTGGTACAGCTTTAAGTGGTGTGCTTGTAGCAGTCATCAGCATTAGCTTTGCGGACTATCAAAGAAGACGCGTGATGTCTTTCTTAAATCCCTGGGCAGATCCGATGCAGGATGGATACCAGTTGATACAAAGTCTGCTGGCAGTTGGCTCGGGAGGAGTCTGGGGGACTGGTTTTGGTCAATCACAGCAAAAGCTGTCTTTCTTGCCGTTTCAGCATACTGATTTTATCTTTTCAATTTACAGTGAAGAATTTGGGCTTCTCGGCAGCGTATTCCTCATCTTTTTGTTGATGCTGTATAGCTTTTTGGCCCTAAGGGTGGCGCTTAAAACGGATCATCCGACTTATCGGTTGATTGCAATCGGCGCGATGGTTTTCATGGTAGGACAATCCTTTTTGCATATTGGGGTTGCCACTGGCGTCTTGCCCACTACAGGGTTGCCCTTGCCCATGTTTAGTTATGGCAGCAACTCAATGATTGCCAGTTTGTTTATTGCAGGTCTCCTGATTCGAGTTGCCCGAGAACCGCATGAGTCGAGCGTTGTGCCATTGCAGCGTCGAGTTCGTTAAGATTGACAGTAATCATTCCAAATATTAAGGGTTTCCCATTCCTCGCCAATCGGCATGTTTGAGCAAATTCGGCTGTTTTTTTATACCCTAGATCAATGGGGTAATGCGGTGGTAGTGCATCAACTCAACCACCTGAGTGTTTTGAGTCTAGCGCTCGTGTTTGGTGTAGGTTTGCTGACTAGCTTTACACCCTGCACGCTTTCTATGCTTCCGATCACGGTAGGGTATATCGGCGGTTACGAGGCCCAAGATTGGAGACGCGGGATTGTGCAGTCCGTTTGGTTTGCGCTGGGCTTATCGGTGACCTTGGCTGGTTTAGGCATCGGCGCAGCCTTGTTAGGGCAGGTTTATGGCAAGATTGGCACAGGTCTGGGTGTTGGTGTGAGTGCGGTCTCAATTTTGATGGGGCTGTACTTATTAGAAGCGCTGCCTGTGCAACTGCCGAGTTTACCGTTAGGACTGGACTGGAACCAAGAAAGCTTGCCCAAGCCGTTGCGTGCGTTTCTGCTGGGCCTGACCTTTGGGTTGGTTGCGTCGCCTTGCAGTACGCCAGTTCTGGCTAGTCTGTTGGCTTGGATCTCTACGACGGCAAATCCAGGGTTGGGTGCAGGACTGCTACTGGCTTACACCAGCGGTTATGTTTTACCCATTGTTGTAGTAGGCACGTTTACGGCAACGCTCAAGCAATTTCTGGCGTTGCGTCGATGGTCGGGTTGGATTAACCCCATGAGTGGGGTGCTTTTAGTGGGCTTTGGTGTATTCTCTTTGGCGACGCGTTTATGGCCGACGGTAGGGTAGGGGACATCGCATGGCAGTCCGCTTAGTACCAGAATTGAAGTCCTTTAAGTCGATGTTGTTGTCGACTTTGGCAGATTTGAGATTGGCGATCGCCTTACTGCTCCTTATTGCCTTGTTTAGCATCTCGGGGACAGTGATCGAGCAGGGGCAGCCCGTCGACTTTTACCGTGCAAACTATCCTGAAAGTCCTGCCTTATTTGGATTTCTCACGTGGCGTGTCCTGTTAGCCATCGGGCTGAACCATGTTTATTCGACGTGGTGGTTTCTAACACTGCTGATTTTATTTGGGATTAGTCTTGCGACTTGTACGTTTACGCGCCAAATTCCTGCTTTGAAAGCGGCACGGAGTTGGCAGTTTTACGAACGTCCCCGTCAATTTGCAAAGCTGGCCTTAAGTACCAATCTGACAGCAGGGTCTTTGGGCACTTTATCTCAAGCTTTGCAGCAGAAGCGATATCGCGTCTTTGAGGCTAATAACAACCAACTTTATGCTCGTAAAGGATTGGCAGGTCGCATTGGGCCTATCATTGTCCATGCCAGCATGATTTTGATCTTGCTCGGTTCCATTTGGGGGGCACTGACTGGGTTTATGGCTCAAGAGCTAGTTCCGAGTGGTGCCGATTTCCGAGTCCAAAATATTGTGGAAGCTGGACCGCTGGCCAAATCTCATATTCCGAAAGATTGGTCGGTGCGGGTCAATCGCTTTTGGATTGACTATGCATCGAATGGCAAGATCGATCAGTTTTACTCCGATTTATCTGTTTTAGATAAGGCTGGTGAGGAAGTGGATCGGCAGACGATCCATGTCAATAAGCCGCTACGTCATCAAGGGGTGACGCTGTATCAGACAGATTGGGCGATCGCAGCAGTCAAGGTACGGGTGAATAAGAGTCCTGTCTTTCAGTTGCCGATGGCTCGACTTCCGGTAGCGGAAGGTCGCATATGGGGCACCTGGGTTCCAATCAAGCCCGATATGAGTGCTGGCGTCGCGTTAGTGGCCAGAGACCTGCAAGGCAATGTTGTCATTTACGATAGTGCAGGAAAACTGGTTGGCTCGGTGCGTTCTGGCATGAGTTTGACCGTTGAAGGGGTGCAGTTGTCGCTCATCGAACTGGTGGGCAGTACTGGGTTGCAAATTAAAGCCGATCCAGGCATTCCCTTCGTATATGCGGGCTTTGGCCTCTTGATGTTAAGTGTTTTAATGAGCTACGTTTCTCATTCCCAGGTTTGGGCCTTGGTAGAGGATGGGCAGCTTTATGTAGGTGGTCGCACAAATCGCGCTCAAATTGCCTTCGAGCGGGAGCTGATTGAGGTGTTGCAGCAAGTTGAAGCTGAAGCTGCGTCAGAGCCCTCTGCGGTGCCTGCTGTACTCGCAACGGCAGACCAGTAACCTATTCTGAAGAAGCGAATGGCTCGATTTTTAGCACGCCTTATGGTTTAACGCTGCTATGGCTAAACCCTTAAACGATGAGCAACTGTCTCGTTTGCGTTCTGAAGCGCTGGCTCCATACCGTGGCGTCAGGCGCTTCTTTTATATTGCCTTGGGTGGATCAGCTGCGATTGGAGGGCTGGTTTTTGCCATGAAGGCGATCGCAGGTCGAGACCTAGCGCACACCATTCCTAACCTATTGCTCCAGATTGGTATTTGTGTTGGCGTACTGGTGCTGTGGCGGCGCGAAAAACCCTCGCCTTAACCTGAGACATTTTCCGTCGTTTGGTTGGCGAGGTAGTTTAAGACGTCAGAGGGGTGGGTTAACCCAAAGCACTAACTCATGCGTTGTTCAATCGCCCAGCGAGCAAGTTCAGTACGGTTGTGTAGCCCTGTTTTGCCAAGCATATTGCTGACATGACTTTCTACAGTCCGTTGGCTGACGCTTAACTCATCCGCAATTTCTCGATTAGCCATACCCTTCGCCACAAGCTGAATCACCCGTTGCTCCGTTGGCGTTAACTCGACATCGAAGGGAACCTGCACAGAAACAGTGCTGCCGAGATCGGGGCCTTGACTTTGTCGCATCCGCGACGCTTGTTTGAGAGAAGCATCAATCTGTGCCACTAATTCATCTGGCTCGAAGGGCTTCACCATATAGACATCGGCACCCTTGCTCAATCCTGCAACCCGATCTTGAATCTGACCCTTCGCAGACAGGAAGAGGATGGGTAACCAACTGGTTTGGGGATTTTCACGCACCTTCTTGACGAATGTGTAGCCATCCATTTCGGGCATCATCACATCGCAAATAATGAGGTGGGGCAGGTCTTTTTCTAAAATTTTTAAGGCATCTCGACCATTCTTGGCCGTGATCACCACATACCCCCGAAGCTCTAAATAGTCCTTTACCAGCAGGACAAGGTTCGGATCGTCATCGATTAACAACAATGTGTTGCTTTCGGTGGCGTTAGTATCTTGCATGCTTAGGTGTCCAGCAAAAGTTAAAAGGTACGCCGCAATCGCGAAGACTGACCAATCTGCTACTTAGTGTAGGTTCTTTAGGTCATTTCGCCTAGAGATCTTATCTCCGACGCTACAGGTCTGGAAATACGGTGGCAGACTCTAATCCGTTTGTTACAGCTTCTTGCCTTGCCAAATCTAGAAATTTCCAGATTTGCTGCAAAAGAACATCAAGACCTTGTTGGGCTGCCGCTGAGATTAGTAATCCCTCTTGATGGTAATGATCTATCAATCCTGACCTTAATTCATCTAACCTATCCGTATCAACGGCATCGATCTTATTGAAAGCAATGATCTGCGGTCGGTTGGCTAAGGTTTGATCGTAAGCCTGTAACTCCTGCTGCACGATTTGAAAGTTATGTAACGGGTCATCTGCGGTTGCATCGATTAAATGCAGTAAGACCTGAGTGCGTTCAATATGCCGTAAGAATTCATGCCCTAATCCAATACCTTTGTGCGCCCCTTCAATTAATCCAGGGATATCTGCAAACACAACACCATCTCCCGTCGGGTGGGGAACAACCCCTAGGTTGGGCACTAGTGTTGTGAAGGGGTAATCGGCAATTTTAGGCCGCGCAGCAGAGAGCACTGAAATTAAGGT
Source organism: Stenomitos sp. (assembly GCA_036704065.1). Classification (GTDB taxonomy): domain Bacteria; phylum Cyanobacteriota; class Cyanobacteriia; order Thermosynechococcales; family Thermosynechococcaceae; genus JAAURS01. The sequence continues at coordinate 506 of DATNQK010000062.1, read as the reverse complement.
TGATTTGCCAGCATTAGGCAATCCAATAATTCCTACTTCTGCAAGAAGCTTAAGTTCTAGACGCAACCGTTTCTCTTCTCCAGGTAATCCTGGCAAAGCATGCTCCGGAGCGCGGTTGCGGTTCGATAAAAAGTGTTTATTACCCAAACCACCCTTGCCGCCTTGAGCCACGACAAGCGTTTGACCCGGTTCGGTTAAATCGCCGATGCAAATATCTGTGTCGGCTTCATATACAACGGTTCCGCAGGGCACCTCAATTAACAAATCATCACCAGAAGCGCCTGTTAAGTTTTTGGGGCCGCCGCGTCTGCCATCCTGAGCTGCAAACGTGCGGACATATTGGAAGTCTAGGAGGGTTTGCAGGTTAGGGACAGAGCGTAACAGAACTGAACCTCCAGCGCCACCGTTGCCGCCTGCTGGTCCACCTGCTGGGACATATTTTTCTCGACGAAAGGCGACCATTCCATCGCCGCCCTTGCCACCCTTAACTTCTATTTCTGCTTGAT
>DATNQK010000061.1:0-2820 GCA_036704065.1 Stenomitos sp. | reverse complement strand
ATCCGCAGGCACTGTTAGCAATTGTTGGGAAAAGGTGACTGTCGCACCCGGCGCTACTGTTGCAGGTCGAGGCGTGGCAGCGGTGGTTTGCACCAGCGCACCATTGGCATCCAAAATGTCTAAGTTAACGCTGGAGATGGTGACAGCTTTACTATTGCCATTGGTAATGCTGCCTTGTACCTGCGAAGAGCCGTTCAGACGCAAAATGGGTACCAATTGCAAATTGCTGACCCGTAAGTTACGCACCAGGGCTTGCTGTAACACTTGCGGATCGACGGCTGCGCTGGGTGCATCCTTATTGGTGGCCTGACCTTGGGCGGCAGGGCTAGGGCCGCCTAAATTGAGTAGTTGATTCCAGTACGACTCAAACTGATTCCATTGGTATGGCGAGTTGCCGATGCGAATCACGTCTCCAGGTGACTGCGCACGGGAACCCAATGGGATGCTGACCAGTGCCGTCAGCAGGGCCGACCCCAAAATGAATGGCCACTTAGAATTCCGCAACCCCATCAACATGATTGTTACTCTTCGCTTTTGCTAGACAAAAAGATCTGGTTCGGTTTGCCGTTCGTTTGCTGAGCAGGCAGTACCAGCCTAGCATTTGGCAATCCGTATGATTGTTCTAGTCTTAGGCTACCCTCCATACTGCCAACTTGTATCTTTTAGCCAAAGGGGTTCTCCTTCGCGATGCAGTTGGGCACCTACCACTTCGCCCAAAAAGATGGAGTGATCACCACCGTCAAGGTGGCCTTTAACTTGGCATTCGACGTAGCCCAAAGCGTCTTTTAAGATAGGGCAGCCGGTCATTTCGCCCATGTAAAATTCATATTCACCAAATTTGTTGGCGATTCGCCGCTGGGGTTGGAAAAAGGTCTCGGCGATCGCCCGTTGTTCTTTGGCCAAAAAGCTTACAGCAAACACCTGACTCTCTTGAATCATGGCGTGAGACTTAGAATCTTGTCTGACCCCAATCACAATCATGGGTGGTTTAAACGAAGCCTGCGTTGTCCAGCTTAAGGTAAAGCCATTCACTTCGTCGCCAGACTTAACCCCGCATACATTAATGGGATGGGGAATGTAGCGCAGCAGCGTTTTTTTCGCTTTTTCGTCTAACACGGTTTGTTCCTCGGCCAGAGATTAGTATGATCTCAATCTAACAACAGAGGCGCTCGTTTTAGATCGCCAAGACGAGGGATGAAGTGATGCGTCTTAGCGTTCTCCCGTTTTTTTGAGTAAACTCCACTCGGAGCACCCTATGGTATGAAAACACTCATCCTCTATAGCAAGCCTGGATGTCATCTCTGTGAAGGGCTACAAGAGAAATTAGAACAGATTCAAGCGTTACGGTTCGATTTGGAAATTCGCGATATCACAACTCAATCCGACTGGTTTACGGCCTACCAATACGAAATTCCAGTGCTCTTTTGTCGCACAAACGATAACCCCACAACCGAGCAGCCGATTCCGCGTCCGTCGCCTCGGTTGAGTGTGGTGCAGTTACAGCAATTTTTGCAGCCCTACATTGGCGGTGAATAGGGCGGTGGTGGTGAATCGGGTGATCGCATCGCCTTTCTTCTGTTGTGAATGTATGGGTTTGTTGCGTCCCTGCACCCGTTAATGAACAGGTTGGCTAGGATGGTTACAACTCAGAGAGTGCAACCCTTCGGCTTATTTCTTTAAGCGGCGGCACATCAGTTTTTACAAAAAATTATATAATTCCTGACCTTTGGTAATTTTTGTTGCATCTTTGACCTGGACCTCTCTGGCATAAGTATAAAGAGTTAAGCTTAAATATAAAGAAATTCTTAAGGTTAGTCCTTATGCCGCCGACCATTCTCCATCGATTCTGGTCTTTCATTGAAGAAACCCAAACTGCGCCGCTGCTGAACTTAGACGATGCAACACTAGTGGGATGGCTAACGCGTCAATTCCAAAGACAGCTAGGGCTCAATCCTGAAGAGACCCGCGACCTCAGCACCTATATTTCGGGTCGTTTACCGCTGATTCGCGAATTGGCTGCTGAACGTCGCTTTGTTTATCCCTAGGCCTGGCTTAGGACTGTATTCGATCACCGTGGGTGTTCAACCCCTGAAAAGGATATTCTCTTCATTTTTGGTTTAATTCCTTGAGCTTGTATTACCTCGCTCATCCTAGGTTGTAAGTATTGCACGTCGCTTCACCGCATACTAAACCACGGAATTTTCAGATTTTTACGGTTATCCTACGCAAATGACGCGTTATATCTCGATGCATTGTGGATGAGATGCATCCTCCAATATGCAAATAACCCTTGAGGTTAGAGTTAAAACTCCGTTCTCAAGGGTTATTTGACGTTGATTGGGTGTAATCGCTTAGCGAATATATTCTTTGAGAACGCTATTGCGATTCGGGTGACGGAGCTTGCGCAGTGCCTTGGCTTCGATTTGACGAATCCGCTCGCGGGTCACGTTGAAGATTTGGCCGATTTCTTCAAGGGTCTTCATGCGACCATCGTCTAAGCCATAGCGCAGTTTCAGAACATCCCGTTCTCTTGGGCTTAGGGTATCTAAAACACTCTCTAAGTCTTCGCGGAGGAGGTTTTTAGAAACTTGATCCTCTGGGGTTTCTCCATCCGATTCGATAAAGTCGCCCAAACGCGAATCTTCTTCCTTACCAATGGGTGTTTCTAAGGAAATTGGAAGCTGAGCCGATTTGGCAATAAATCGCAGCTTCTCGATGGTCATTTCCATGCGAGTAGCGATTTCTTCTTCGGTCGGCTTACGTCCCATTTCTTGAGACAGCAGCTTGGTTGTCTTCTTAATACGCGAAATGGTTTCGTAG
>DATNQK010000060.1:0-6498 GCA_036704065.1 Stenomitos sp. | reverse complement strand
AATAAGATTTACGAACACTTGTTCAAGGAGTACGCAGTCGGCCCACACCAAAGGCGCCTTGTCCGGGATTTCAATCTCCAGCGGCGTTCCGTTGGAATGGGGGCCAACCACTCTAGGAATTAAATCAAAGATTAGCTAATTGCCTCGTAGCCCTTGATAGATTGTAATACGTGGCAATAGCAAACCCAGATTGTGCAGAGGCACCCGCCGTGACACAAAAAGTGGGTATAGAGTCCGGAGACGGAGCCAAGCGTCATGGCAGCACGATACCAAACCCCTCTGAAAAAAAGATACGAGACGTGGTAAAACGGTGTATCGTGCCCTTGTTGCTCTTTGTGAAGCGCCTTTGGCAAGAGCAGAGGGAACGCAAAGTCTAATCCGTCACTGAAGAGGCCAATGACGGCTGTGTTATACAGGTGCATCATTAAAGGGGACTGATTAACCTAAGCAGGTAAGGTGCCTTACCTGCTTAGAGTCACAGCCAGGAGCGTGCTCAGAGCCAGGCGAGGGTATTGTCGTAAAGGCTATTAGCGCTTGTCAAAGACGTTAGCAACGCATAAGGGAACAGCTATCGATATTTACCCTGTGGATGAAGGGTTAGGGTTATCGTAACCATTACAGTTGTTTGCGCGTCTTCATAAACCGCCTGTTGCGTAGCCGCAGGGTAGGCAGAAAGGGAAAGATTAAACGCATTCCTCGACCCGATTATGCCGCTACGCACTTTGGAACAGGCAGCATATTTTGCCAATAAAACGATTCTTTTGGTAAGACTAAAGCATCAACTCGCTCAAAGTCTAAACGAACTGGATGGAAGTCAGAATCGGAGCGTGAGTAGTTAAGGGGTGTTTCATTGCAATCAGGAAGATAAGCTCCATAATTTTGAAGAGTTGCATGAAGAAAACCAAATTCGCTTGTTCCAGATTTAAGTAATGATTTCATCTCAGATTCAGTGACTGTACGCATTACACTACTGAACAAATGTCGAGTTTGTATTGGAAAAGTAGACCCTTGAGATGCGAAATATTCATAGGCCACTTCAAGATCCCAGTATCCTATCCCCCAACCGCGATCACCAATCTTTTCATTAGGGTCATCGTAGTCGTCATGTCCAAAGTGATAATGTTCAACCCACTTGTCTTGATAGAAAATTTTAATAGTGCTCCAGTCACTAGTTCCTTGATGAGTGATGACCATAGTCTTGGTGTCCAGAAAACAGGCAAGGGCAAACGCTACCTCTTCAGACGAGAATGCCCACCAAATTGTCCAGGTGTGTCCAGCATATTGCCAAAGAAAATGCTTCTCCCGTTCATTTAATAATGCAGGAAAGATGTCAGCATCATATTCCGCTCGAAAGTGGTTAGAAAGAGTAGAAGTAACAAGGTGAATTGGCGCTTCGATGAGAACTACACCAAAGCGATTCCAGAACCCACCAGTAAAACCAAATCCTCGCTTTTCTACAAGATTCCAACTAGGCATAAAAATTTGTATGATCACCTCATTAATACTCTCAATCTAACTTACCCACCCGTACCCTAATGGTAACTTGCTTCTTAACGTTGGTAGAAACTTTAAGGTACTGTCCCAACCGAGGACTTGTGGCATAACGTTGCCCATCATCCACCATAGATATTCTTGGCATCATAACCAATCAACCCTTGACGGTCGGTGTGTGTGGGCGTTGTTAGCTTACATCTGTTACGTATGAGCAGCAAGTGCTTAGTACTGGCTAAAGCCTATAGATATTGGGTTTTGTGACTCAAATTAACCTACTAACCAGAGCGGAAAATGGTCAACGCGTTGAATGTTAAAGAGTGCTTGCTGTCAGCACCTTCCTCAAGAAGTGTTCACTATAAAGTGCTCTCCTTAATATGTGATCGGCGATCACTCTAATGTTCCCAGCACTCTTTTTTGGAGCTGCTTCCCCAGCTGCTAGATAAGCCCGATATCAGACATTACTTAGAGAGCTTTCATCTACAACTCATGTTTGTTCCCTAAACTACAAAGAACTGACGCTGTTCAGTCTGTAACTTAACTGCCGAGATAATGTAGCTATGAAACCTCAGCATTTTTCCTGGACTGCTAGTCTTGGTCTTATCACAGCGCTCATGCTTGGCTGTGTTCGAGGAGCGGTCACTCAACAATCCTCCAATCCGGTTGCTAGTCCGGTCGCTGAATCTCCAGTTGCTGTCAGTCCTGCTACTGAAACTGCCCAGGCATCCAATTCTACTGTCTTAAGTTCGGGTAGCTTTGTGAGTGGAGAGCATTCAACCGAGGGAACTGTACGAATCAAAATGGTAAATGGTAAGCGAGTCCTGGAACTAGATTCAACTTTCCGAACCTCCTCAATGGGTCCAGATCTGGTGGTCGCTTTGCATCGTTCCGAGGATGTGATTAGCATAACTCAACCACCCGCTTATGCGATTCAGAAAGGGGACTACGTAGTTCTGGCTCCCCTGCGGAATTTTACAGGTGCACAAACCTATGAAATTCCTAATTCTGTCGTGTTGGAGAATTTCAAGTCTGCGGTTATTTGGTGTCGTCGGTTCAATGCTACCTTTGGGGCTGCAACTTTGAAAGCCTGAATTTCTAATCTGAAGTACTGGATAGCTTATGGGTTACCAGCATACTGATATATTTTGCAACTCCTATTAGGCGATCACGCATACATTGGGTACAGTGGATGGTTAGAACCTAGATAATTAACCACCCCCAAAATATAACCGATAACTCAAAACCTGACCTTTTTCGCAATCAAAACTTCAGAAATGATTGCCTCTCACAGAAATCTTAGCGGCAACGAAAAGGATCTAACGTTCGCAATCACCGGACGCAGACAACCATTGCAACTAACCTACCATATCATGAAGTTCCGATGCAGCGCGATTGTTAGTCTTCGCAACTTAACATGACTAATCTAGGAAGTGCGAGATGCCAGAACCCCACATCCAAGCTGACCGGCTTTCAACAGAAAGGGAAGAAGCTCATCTTGCAAAAATTGTCTTGGCTCCTCTGGATGGAAACGTTCTGAAAAAGATCGCCGCAGCCTCTCTTTAAATGAATGCCGCCATCTCTTCTCGGAATCAATCATTTCTTGAGTCCATTGTGGATTTTCGTGATAAGGCGGCAAATACTCTGAGCCTTGGTCTAGCTCTTGCAGCATTTTCCACCTCATATCAAAGTCATCATTGAAAATCCTGGGTAGGAACCTAGCCGCTGCTTCCACTTCGACTGCTGTTAGGTAAGTAACATAAAGACCAGCTTCTTCCTTAACCTTGTGCATACCCACCAATACATTTACCAGAATTAAAGTTCGGTCATCTAGAAGAGATACCTCTTTAACAATGAAATCATGCCGATGAAACTGGTGCTTTCCTGCGAGGAGAAAATGGATACCTTCGACAAATTTTCCATTAGTACTGAAACTTTTATCAAGGGATCGAAATATTTCACAGCCCTCACTCAAAATGGGTAACATCAAGTCTCTTGGAAAATCTTGAAAATACGACTTGCCATCCGAGAAGAAATTTTCTTGAATCTTGTCCTCAGTCCAAAGATCATCATCGTCAATTAGATCTGACTCCCAGAACAGATCGAATGCAAACCCACCAAAATCTTGTAGAGCCTTCACAAACTCTGGCGAAATTCTCCATAACGCAAACTCAACGCTCATTCAAACAACTGTAAAAGGTGTCAAAACAAATCAATCAGAAGACTAACTCTTGTTTAGACGGAAACTATCTACCTATTCACGTGCACATCTACTAAAAGCGGAAACTAATCCACCTATTCAGTAAATCTTGACTATTAGACGGATGGGTTTCCGTCTAATTATCCGCATAGGGGGGAAAGCTGACTTTTATCCAACTATTCATCCTCATCGGGTGTTTAGGCAGATATGTTTCCGCTTTCTTGGCTCTGCGAGCGGTTTAGGTCGATATTAATCCGTAGTTTATCTTATGCAGATGTTTAGGCGGATATATTCAATATTTCTTCTAAATTCCTTTTTTCACGCCTTAGCTATCGCCTAAGTAAACGCAATTTAAGATTTCTTCTATAGGTAATGTCTCTAAAAAGCTCCTTGACTAACTCCGCGATTCACTAGGAATAGGATCCGCGTTCTTGTCCGCGATCGCAGATTTTACCTATTCTATAGCCTCTTAAAGCTGCCATTTTTTCTCTTGCACTGTCTTCATGTGTTGCTGAGGAACGATCGCCTGATGAACCACAATCCTGCGGATGACTTCATCAATATCCTTGCGCTTCTGCCGCTTGGCCCCTTCATACACCTGGGATGCCCTTATGATCGCTTGAATGTATTGCAGCCCTGCTGCGGGTGACTCATCCCATCTCCTACGCGCTTCATCTGACTGACTCACGAAACGAACCGCATCTTTGATGTCCCCCTTCTCACTGGCTCTGAGGTAGACTTCACAGTCAAGCCGTTCATTGCTAATCAGGGGGTCACTCATGCGAACTTGATTGGCAATGACCTGATACTGGTAGCGGTAATACTGCCGCACCTCATTCTCCGCAGGCACCGCTCTCGCCTGGGCTTTTGTATAGGCTAAAGCACCCTGGTTCACAATCAAGTCATCGAGTCCTTTATCGCCTTCCCACTGCACGACCTTGCAGGTGCATCCCTTGGCTTGCAGTAGCTCTACCCCACGGACTAAATCGCGCCAGACATTGCGCACAGTGTTAGGGTTGTCGTCCTTGTCATAGGCAAAGCGGAATTCTCTGCCTGGGGTGGCAAAAGTTTCCAGTTGTTTTGCTGCTTCAGTAAAGACCGCAATATCCTCATTAAGCTGGCGTTCGGGTAAGCGATTACCAAAACTGTCATTAGAGCGATAGATGCCATTGACCCCTGATACGCCGATGGTGACTTCGCCTTGGGAGAGGCTGGCACAGGTCTTCTTGAAGCCCTCAGTAATTGTGATGGGCAAGTTGTACTGCTTGACGATATACCAGAACCCGCTGGCTTTCTCTACAGGAGTGGGCTTAATGCCATGTTTCTCATAGATGCGGTTCGCAAGACTATCCGGCACGATAGGCAGGTAGATCCGGCGTGACGTTTTTGCTGGGTGTTCATATTTAATCGGGACAGGATGGCCCTTGCGCTCTGATTTCTCGGCATCCATGCGAGGGTTATCTGGTTTGAAGCATCCCCATGTACTCTCGAAAGGTTGTTGTCCGGCTTGGATAAAGGTCAGACTTTGAGCATCGATGCCAGCTTTAGCCCACCAACCGCCTTCTGCAACCTGGGCATATTTCTCCATCTCCCGTGACATGGATGCCGTCACAAACTGCCCTGACCCCATAGCTGAAAGGCGATCGCTCAACAAACGTTCGTAAACCTCCCTCCCTGAGATGCTTTCGACATTAGCGGCGATGAGGTCAGGGTGAATGGCAGAGCGCTTGAACTCATCCCAGTGATGAGGCTGGATATGATTAGGTGGAGTGTCTGGGTATTGAGGTTGCCAGAACGGTTGAGGTTTATGAGGCTTGGGAGTGGTGGACATTTCCAGTTTCTCCAGTTCCTCGGCAATGCGTTTGGCCCTGTCATCGATGGCGGCATTGGCCTCAATCAAACTGTCGCGGAAGCCTTGAACGGTTGCGGCAAGGTTTTGCATTTCAGGTGCAGAGCGTAAGGCTTCAGTCCATTGGGATGCTAATTCGTTGAAGTCAGCGAGATGTTGATTAATGACATCTTCAGCACGGATGTCAGCATAGAGGTCTGCTGCTTTCTCCATGTAGCGATATTGATGCGGAATTCGCTGTAGTGGCGTGGGTGGCGTTAAGCGGTTAGAGAGTTCATCCGCAAGCGATCGCAGTTGTTCGAGCAAATCACTTTGATCAAGTAAGTCCCGATCTTCATGGGCATCCAAAGAAGCGATCGCCCTATCGAGATTGTCATATTGATGCGGGGGTTGCCTTTGGGTAAGGCTTTCTACGATGGCTTGGATCTCAGGTACGAGCGTTGAGAAGTCGCGTTCGTCTTGCCACTGTTGCACCAACTCCGTCGCCCGTTCCATGTCGTACTGCTGCGGCTGCTGAGCTTGCAGAGTTTCAATGATGGTTTGGATTTCGGGTAACAGTGCTGATATGTCTTGTTCGTCTTGCCACTCTCGCACCAATGCCGCTGAGCGATCCATGTCGTAGCGTTTTGGCTCCTGGGCTTGCAGACTTTCAGCAATCGCCTGGATTTCGGGTAACAGTGCTGATATGTTTTGTTCATCCTGCCATTCCCCTACGAACTCTGCTGCCCGTTCCATCTTGTAGGGCTGGCTTTGTTGGTATTCGCGCCAGCTTTGAATCGCCTGACCAATGGCTTCGGTCTTGCCCCGTTGCAGGGTTGTTTCGATATGCCAATTCAAGTCATGCAGAAGCGATTGGGTTGCATCCAGAATTTCTAGCACTTCGGCCTCGCTCGGCTCTTTGGCGATCGCATCCACTACTTTGTCGAGGTTGCGGTACGATTGAGCAGGCTGTCTGATAACG
>DATNQK010000059.1:0-11872 GCA_036704065.1 Stenomitos sp. | reverse complement strand
ATTCCAAGCACACAATATTGCCCTAGGGGTTGTCAGCGGTGCCCGTCGTAGCGAAATCGAAACCGTACTAGAACGGGCCATGCTCCGCAACGCCTTCGAAATCATTGTTGCCGCCGAGGACATTACCCACAGTAAACCGTCCCCCGAAGGCTACCAGCGGGCGATCGCCACGTTTAGCAGCCGTTATCCTGATTGGAACCTGCAACCCCATCACTGCCTAGCCATCGAAGATAGCTTTCCAGGCTTAGAAGCCGCTCGGAGTGCCCAGATCCCAGTGGTAGGGGTTGCCCATACCTACCCGTTTCACATGATGCAGCGCCGAGCCAATTGGGCCGTCGATAACCTAGAAGACCTAGAAGTTGAGCGGCTTCTAGAGGTGTTCTCCAGTGATTCAAAAAATGACCCTGAAGACCCTAATAATAAACGCCTTGAGGTATCTGCCCTGGCGTCACGGCATGAATAAAACAGCACCCCGAACCTGGCCAATATTTTTGATATAGCGCTTCCTTGGGGCTACCCCACCCCAATTGAATCGCCACCTCCAAAGCACCGGGATACTCCAGCTTATGTAAGTAAGCCCATTCCGATCGCAGGGACTGGTACTCCACTTGTGATAAATCAACAGAGGAGGGCGGAAAATGCTTCGCCACTTGTTGATACAAAGCCATACCTTGGGTCGTCTGCTGCCAAAATTGCAAGACTTTATCCTTGTAGAGCGCCAGAATCTCTAAATCTTCAGGAATGGCAATCAGATGCTCATCGATTTCAGGATACAGAATCGATTGACCATTGACGCAAAACTCACGCCATAGCAACCCCGAAACCTGATACATCCGCTGGTATTGATGAACCGACTCGCGAAAGTCGCAAAAGGCGCTAAATTTTTGTAGCCCTTCCACATTCAGAAACGGATCGACGACCGGGTTAAACCCAGCCGTCGCATTAAGATTGAGGCGATCGCCGCGTAAACAGGCGGCCCGTTCCCGTTCTAGAATCCGAGCAAGTTCCTGAGTGGTATAGATTTGCGCCATAGGCTTGACCTCATCTATCCCTTTGCTTCGCTAAGGTCTATAGACGCCTATTCGACATGATACTGTCCAATCCTCTTCCTGGGTTAGGCAGAGAAAAATAGATTTTTTGAAGGGATAATATCGAAACGATGCGCTCTGCGTCGCATTGTATTAAAGCAACGGCTTTATCCGGTCAATCAGCTGCTCTGCAGGCAAAACACCTTCAATCCGCGTGACAGGCTGACCTTGCTTAAAGAGCACCAGCGTCGGTAGCGCATGAATTTGGTAGTGGGTTGCCAAATCTGGGTAGCGATCTGTATCGATCTTGACCACCTGCAACTTATCTCTCATCAGGCCTTGCACCTGATCCAAAATGGGTGCAATCATGCGGCATGGACCGCACCAAGTTGCATAAAAATCGACAAGCAAGGGCTTTTCCGAAGTATTTAACAACTCTTCAAAACTGGCGAACTCTTGCTTTTTCGCTGCCATACGGATTTCTCTTCTTTAAAGGTGGCTACTCAGGCCATTATAGCGGTCCAGACCATCGAGATTAAAACCTCAAAGAGGTCTACAGTCCCTGAGTCGAAAGAATCTTGACTCCAACACTGACTACCGACAGCCCCTTGTTCTTACCGTAGCCAAGTCACCTAGTACAGCGGAGCCGGTTTTTGTTTAATGCGTTTAGCAATCGGCCTGACTCGCTTTACCACTTTAATGAGATAGCTATAATCGGGCGGCTGCGCATTGGGAACATAAGCTGCAGAGGCCGCAATCGACGATTCAACATTGTTTAAGGCAGCGCGAATTTGATCTTGAGTATTGCGCTCTACGTTAGGGCCAACCAAAACAGCCCCTGACGGAACACGATGCACATCCCGAAATAAGATCCGGAATTTGGTTGAACCAAAATCGCCGCGATATTGCTCAAATTCGGCAATTGATAGCGCGCTTGCTGCCACCTCGCCTTTGGACAGCCACTCTAGAGCCTGTTTAGGGGTTGGTGCAAACCGTGCTTCAGCCAAGGTCAAGCCATACAGGTTAAAAACTGGAAAGTAATAGCCCGTAGCCGATCCTTCCTGACCAAAGGACACCACTTGATTGGCCAAGTCGTTCAGTTTCTGGGCTGGACTGTCTTGTTTCACAACAATTACAGAGCGCTCTTTCTCTCCACCTGATTGGGGCAACAAGGGGAGGTACTGATCCTCAGCAATGGCGATCGCAGCCAAACCAGGAGGTGCAAAGACGACATCCCAATTTTTACGCTCAATCTGCTGCACCGCTTGAATTTCATTGTATGCAGGCTCTAACTCAATAATGCTTTTTAGCTGCAACTCTAGCTGGGTTTTGAGGGCGCCATACTGCTCTAAAGAACGACTGCCTTGGCCATAGCTCACCACACCAACAGACAGCTTCTTCTGAGTCGAGGATTGAGACGAGCCACAGCCCGACATCAGTAATAGTAATAACTGAAAAAGCAAAAAGCGCCGTACAAACATGCTAAAAATGATTGCTGTCTTAATAACTTATACTGGATTTAGGTCGATGGCCTCAGTTTATACTTTTTTAAGTTTAATTAAGTTTATTAAATAAACCTACGCTGAACTCGTTATAGCTTGCAGCAGCATAATTAAGGAGACAGAGATGTTAAGTCGATTCAGGTTAAGTGCCAAGCTGAATCTTATCTTGCTGGTTGTTTTTTTTATTATAGTAGTTATTAACGGTCTAATTTTATCGAAAATTCTTCAAAACAATGCAGAACAAGAAATTGCATCTAAGGCCTCTCTGCTCATTGAAACCATGGGAGCAGTGCGAGACTACACTAGCGCTCAAGTAAATCCTGAGCTTGCCCCTCGCTTAGAAACTGAGGATCAATTCTTGCCACAAACAGTTCCAGGCTACTCAGCCCGCGAAGTGTTTGAAAACTTAAGAAAACGAGAACAATACAAAGATTTTTTCTATAAAGAAGCAACCTTAAACCCTACCAATTTAAGAGACAAAGCGGATGGGTTTGAGACAACGATTGTCAATAATTTTCGTAACCAACCGAAGCTGGCCGAACAGCAAGGATTTCGTTCTTTTCCTGGGGGTGATATTTTCTATGTTGCTCGCCCTATTAGCGTCTCTAAAGACAGTTGTTTGCGTTGTCATAGTACGCCCCAAGCTGCCCCTAAAAGTCAACTGGCAACCTATGGCAGCGATAACGGATTTGGGTGGAAACTCAATGAAATTGTGGGGGCTAAGATTGTTTCCGTACCCTCAAGCAAAGTTTTAGCGGATGCACATCGGATGCAACTTTTAGTGCTGGGCATTTTAACAGCAGGGTGTGTGCTTGCAATTGTCATCCTCAATCTCTTCTTACGGGTCTCCATTGTGAAACCATTAACCCAAATGTCTCAGTGGTCTAAGCAAGTGAGCACTGGCAATATGGAGTCCGAGTTTGAGCACCACTCCAAGGACGAAATTGGCATATTAGCTAATTCGCTCAATCGGCTGAAGGTCAGTCTGGAGATGGCAATGAATATGTTGAATCCTAAAGAGCCCTAGGCGATCAGCGTAGAACAAAAAGTGTTGTCGACAGGATACCTCAGCACCCTCAGTGTCTGGTTTTGGTGCATGTACATCTCATGACGAGAAGTGCGATGGCCTAACACAATCAGTCATACTAAAAAATATCTTCTTTCCTTGGCCCTACATCAGATGAGCCTGTGTATTAATCCCATCTGTACAAGTCCTCAGAACCCTGATGACCAGCTTTTTTGCGCAAATTGCGGGTCTGAGGTACTGCTTGAGGGACGGTATCGTGTTCAAGGGTTACTGGGCGAAGGAGGGTGTGGCAAGACTTATGAAGTCAGCGACTTAGGCGGCACGACTAAAGTATTAAAAGTCCTCAATAAAAATCAGCCTAAGTACGTCGAACTCTTCCAAAGAGAAGCACAAGTCCTGAGTCAACTAGAACATCCGGGTATTCCTTCAGTCGAACCGAATGCCTACTTTGCGTATTACCCCAAAAATGCAGCCGACCCTCTGTACTGTCTCGTCATGGAAAAAATTTCCGGACTGGATTTACAAAAATATTTGCGACAGCGGGGTAGCCCCATTGATCAGATTTTGGCGGTTCAATGGTTAATTCAACTCTGCCGGATTTTACAGGCCGTCCATAAACAACAATTTCTGCACCGCGATATTAAGCCATCAAACATCATGCTTAAAGCCGATGGCCATTTAGTGCTGATCGACTTTGGCACGGTACGAACCATTACCAATGTCTACGATGCAAGCGAAGACTCGATTCAAGCGACACGTATTATGTCGGCTCTTTATACGCCAACCGAGCAGATGAAGGGTAAGCCTGTGCCCCAGTCCGACTTTTTTGCGCTCGGGCGAACGTTTGTCTATCTGCTCACAGCAAAGGAACTAGGGGAACTGTACAGTGCAGAAACCGACGAGTTTCAGTGGCATCATGCAGTGCCAGGGCTATCACCGCGACTGGCGAATTTCTTAGACCGGATGATGGCTCCCTTGGTTGCACAGCGTCCACCCAATGCCGAAGCGATTTTGCAAGAATTGCTGGCCATCCAAAAAGACTTCTATGCCTCTTCAGCTATTCTTACACCGACCCAGTTAGGGGATGCTCCCACGCAGTTGGCGGCCCATCGTCAAAATAAAGGTTCGGCTCCGTCCGCAAAACCAACCCCACTACCACCCCCGCCACCCCCGCCTTCTCTAAAGCCCGCTCAACCTCGGATCAGTGCCGAGTTTGTAGCACACTGCCGACAGGAGTTAGCAGAATTTATTGGGCCTATCGCTGCGATTATTTGTCAGCGTACGCTGAGTCAAAACCCGCAATGTTCAGAGTCGGAGTTTATTGAGGCGATCGCCGCCCAAATCACAAACCCGAAAGATGCCAAGGAATTTCGCCAGCGTTTTCGCTTTTAAGTCATTGCATATGTTGAGAACAGCTTCGTGACCTTATTGCTGCCCCTTGAGTTGTGCCTATGAAATCGCTTCACCGCCCCGATTTGTATACGTGGTCCATCTTTGATGCAGAACGGAATGTCGATTTCAACAGTATTGCCTGGGTTAGCCCTAGCGGTATTGTCCTGATCGATCCACTTCCGCTTTCCCCCCACGATTGGGATCACCTCCAATCTCTGGGACAAGTGAGTTGGATCGTTATTACAAATTCCGACCATATTCGCGATACTTTTGTCCTTGCAGAGCGCACGGGTGCAAAGGTCGCGGGTCCTCAAGCCGAAAAAGAGCAGTTTCCAACCGCTTGCGATCGCTGGTTGCAAGATGGAGATGAAGTGGTATCTGGGCTGAAGGTCATAGAACTACAGGGCTCTAAAACACCTGGCGAACTGGCTTTGGTGCTAAATAACACCATCTTGATCACCGGAGATTTAGTCCGCGCCCACAAGGCCGACCAACTGATGTTGTTACCCGATGCCAAATTGCACAATAAGGCCCAAGCAGTCACCTCCTTAGAACGGCTCATCGCGCTGGAAAGCATTGAAACCGTTCTCGTTGGCGATGGATGGTCTGTCTTCCGTAATGGTCGCCAATATCTTCTCGATCTACAAGCCAAGGTTGTGGCCCAGCCGCTGACAGCCTAAATTCTGCGCTTTACCCCTCTGTCACTGATCTGCATGGATATCGTTCCTGCTCTACAAACCTTTCTAGGAACTTCCTTAGATAATGCGTTGCAAGAACGCAGCCCTGAGGAGGTTGAAACTTATGTTTTGGCCCTCTTCCACAAGATTGTGTCTGAGGTTCCTGCCTATCGGACCTTCTTGGCAGAACACAACATTGATCCCGCCTGTATTACTAGCCTTGACCAATTCCGGCAGTTACCCCTTACAACCAAGTTCAACTATCTCCAACAGTTCGACCTAGCAGCCGTTTGCCGCCAAGGACAACTGCAACAGTGCGATATGGTAGCTGTCTCCTCCGGTTCCACTGGAGAACCCACTTTTTGGTTACGGTCTGTTGCCGATGAGCTTGCCATTGCCACCCGATTCGAACAGGTCTTCCGCGATAGCTTTGCAGCCCACGAACGTCGCACCTTAGCCGTGGTGTGTTTTGCTCTAGGAACTTGGGTGGGAGGTTTATACACCGCTAACTGCTGCCGCCATCTTGCCCTCAAAGGCTATCCCATCACGGTTGTAGCGCCAGGCAATCATAAGCCTGAAATTCTGCGTGTGGTTCAGAAACTTGCGCCTTTGTTTGAGCAAACTATCCTCTTGGGCTACCCCCCCTTCTTAAAGGATGTGATTGACACAGGCC
This sequence comes from Stenomitos sp., assembly GCA_036704065.1. Taxonomy (GTDB): domain Bacteria; phylum Cyanobacteriota; class Cyanobacteriia; order Thermosynechococcales; family Thermosynechococcaceae; genus JAAURS01. The sequence goes on along the minus strand of DATNQK010000059.1, from coordinate 5,573 downwards.
TAGCCCAGTCTATTCCCTGGGCCGATTACAACATGAAGTGGGTTATGGCAGGCGAGGTCGTCAGTGAAGAATGGCGATCGCTGGTAGGTCAACGCATTGGCTCTACTCGTCCCTGTTTCGACTCTGCTGCCTTATATGGCACTGCCGATGCAGGAGTATTAGGCAATGAAACACCCCTTTCTATTTGCATCCGTCGATGGCTGGCCCAGCATCCCGACAGCGCTAAGGCATTATTTGGGGAATCTCGACTACCCACCTTGGTGCAGTACGATCCCCTCAGCCGTTTTTTTGAAGTCCAAGACGGCACCCTTTTATTCTCAGGAGACAATGGTATTCCTTTAGTTCGCTATCATATTGCCGATACAGGCGGGCTCCTAGAGTTTTCAGATTTGATGTCTTTTTTGGCGACCCAAGGATTTAACCCCATCGCCGAGCTAGACCCTCAGACTCCGATTCGCAAATTGCCCTTCGTTTATGTCTTTGGGCGATCGCAATTTGTTGTGTCTTACTTCGGTGCCAATATTTATCCCGAAAATATTGCTGTGGGCTTAGAACAGCATCCAATCTGCGAATGGGTTACAGGAAAATTTGTCCTGTCCGTCCAAAGCGATACTGACCAAAACACCAAACTGGCGATCGCCATTGAATTGGCCCCTGGCATTGACCCTAAAGACATTTCCATTGAAGCCATTGGTCAATCCATTCAGCATCACTTAGTTCGGCTCAATAGTGAATTTGCAAACTACGTGCCGACCATCCATCAAAAACCTTACATCGAGCTTTATCCAGCCGGTGACCCCACCTATTTCCCGATTGGCGTAAAGCATCGCTATACCCAACCGTCTACCCTTAAACCCAGAAAGCAAGACAAATAAATTTCAAAACATTTTCAGAAAACTTTTATTCACTGAAGATAAAAAATATTAATAATTAAGCAAGTTTAGATTTTCTTAATTTGTTTTTCAGGTTATTAATTATATGATTGCGCTATGGAAGGATATAGATTCTATTTTTTGAGCTATTATAGCATCTTTTCTGTGTCATAAAAGACAATATTTTCGATATTCTTTGTCTTTTAAAAGTAGAAATCAGAGATGTAAAGAGGTAGGAGAGTGGCCAAAGATATAGTATTCCTCCTTCCATTTTGGCTAGACAACTATTTGAAAACCCTAAGACTGAATCAATAAAGGTGTTCCCAAATTTTCTTCCAAAAGGGTTTCCAATGTCGTTAGAAGCCTTAATTCTGCATGTGAATTTTGAGATAGAAAAACAAGGAGAGCAGCGATGTCTACACGGTTCAAAAGATTGCAAAATCTCATGCAAAAAAGAGAGAACACATCTCACTCTAAGAACACGCAGTCTAGAAAAATTTTCTCTTATAAACTAGCCCTAGGATTAACACTAGGATTGTTAGTGGGTCTACCCTTTGCCTATAACGGTATTGCTGCCATTTCTCAGCAGCGGCGTAATACACCTCGGCCCAAACTGTTGACGGTAGGGGCCACATTTTCAAATACTGCTAATCGTGGCACTAAGATCATTATCTCTAAAGCGGGGAATTTAATTGGCTTCTTCTCTCCCAATCAAGGAGGAGCCGAATATGAACACCTAGATTCGGGAGCCCGCTCGGAGGGGTATGTCCTTTGCTATAACGCCAGTAACGTTTGGGATACGGGTTCTTCAGTCAGTGGATTTAGAACACCCTCTATTAGTGGCATCTCTACCACCGGAGCAACCGTTACCCGCAGAACCACCGACAACCTAATTGAACTCAAACAAGTTTTTAGCTTTGCTAAAGAAGGTCAGGGTATTGGTATTGAAATGACGGTCACCAACCGATCTGCTGGGCAAGTCTCCAACGTGATCCTAAGACGACAGGTCGATTTTGATATTGATACTGGCGGTGCTCAAGGTTGGGCCAATTTTGCTAACCGCTTTGCTCGAACTTCAGTCGATGGCGTTTTTGCATGGCAAGATGCAGTCGATGCCCCTGCTGGCCGTGAAGCACATGGCGTTTTGCTCCGCGCGGAAAAAATTAGCTCAGTGGTGTTACCCAAAGTAACATCCTCAATTCTAGATACGAGTTGCAATCCAGCATCTCAGGCAACACCAACAGGACCTGTAGACAGCGGTGCCACGCTTCAATTTAACCTGGGCAATTTGAACCCCACTACCTCTAAGACAGTAAATGTCAGGTATCTCAGGTTCTAAGTAGCACCAAAAAGCCTAAGAGCATCGCAGCAAGATAAGCAACGATGCTCCTAGGCTAAATCTGTTGACCTAAAAATTACAGCTAATGTTTACGCCGTATCTCAGCGTCCTGTTAAGAGAGGGTGCTGTGATTAACGATTTGGAAAATCGTCGTCAAAGTTGCTGCTATTGTCAAACTCGTCATCTGAACCGAAAGGTCGTGGCGGCGTATTCAAAGGCTTGAAGTCTACATACTCGCCATTACCAGAGCGCTCATCGCTCCCCGTAGAACGACGACGTCTGCTGCGAGAACTGGACGCAACTGGCTCAGAAGCAGAGAGATCACCGCTGCTACTAGAGCGCGATCTACGGCGGCGTGACGGCTCAGGCGATACAGGAGCAGACTCATCAGAGAAATCTGTGTCTACAACACCCTCAATTTGCAAAGGGCGTCGCCGACGCGAGCGTTCCTCTCCTGTTGACCAATCATCCGACGGGGTTGAGCGACTACTGCGTCCTGCACGGCGCGATGAGCGCGTATCATCCACTAGCCGATCAACATAAGCCTCATCTCGGTCATAGTCTTCTCGCGATGACCCTGATCGCCCTTCCTGACTGCCACGAATCCGTTTAGAACGGATAGGTTCCTCAGCAGGAAAAACAATATCATCCTCCAGTTCAACCCGAAGCTCTGAACGGGGGCTGTCTGCGTAATTCGAACGATATGCGCGGCTAGGACGCTCCTCACGCGGGCTAGGGCCACCGCCACCATTCGAAAATGAGCGTGCTTGCCCGTTATTGGCTCCTCGGACTTGAATCCGTTCAATCATCAGAGCCACAAGGGTACCTGCAGACACCATGAACTGCAAGGCAACTTGGAAATCAGCATTTAAGCTAAATAGAGAAAATAGCCCTGCCACCATAAACAGGATTCCGTAAACTGTATCGGAATCGCGTTTATACCCTGGCTTCAGAGAATCCAGAAAGAACAGTCCTATGCCAATGACAATTAAAACGACTCCAACCAGGAGTGGAACAGGAGTACCGAAGTTCACAATGGATTCCTCGTGGTGGCGACTTAAACAGGAAGCCGCAAATCATCTAATGCTGACCTGTCAACTTAATCCTAACGGTCTTTTTTCAATTTGTGATCCTGTCAAGGCAAGACCCATGGAAATAACCTACGGCTAAGGTATTTTTTAGCCGTAGGCCTAAAATCTCTTCAAACCGATTAAAGAGACTAAGAACGTTGAATCTTATCCGTCTGGCTGATAAAAATCAACCCACCAAAAATCGCACCTAAAACAACTGCTCCCGAAATGAGACCGATGAAAAATCCATTTAAGGAGGGGGTGATGGTCATTAAAACAGGCATCATAACCGCTTTCTATCACAACAGTACTCTTAATCTTAGAGGGTTGTTTGGCGCTTGAGAAGTTGTTTGATAAACCTGCGGGATCAGTTGAGCCGCTTTCTGAAACAGAAATGGCTATACCCCATATTGGAAAGGACTTTGGGTAATACCCTTATACGAGTGAGATTTAAAGCCCAACCAAGTTTTAAACTGTAAGGAGCGATCGCTAAGGATTTTGCGTAATGGATACAGCCACTCTTCTCATTTGGACTGTGGGCCCGCTGTTAGCGGTCATGAGCTTTCTGTTTGTGTTCCGAATCGTGTTGACGTGGTACCCCCAAGTGGAACTCACTCGTTTGCCTTGGAAGCTCATCTACTGGCCCACTGAACCTCTCTTAAGCATCACGCGCAAGGTTGTGCCTCCCATTGGCGGAGTTGATATTACGCCGATTATCTGGTTCGGCATCGTCAGCCTATGTCGTGAAATTTTGTTGGGCCAACAGGGGTTGCTTAGGATGCTTTAACGGCCTCAGCCGCCATCATCTGCTCAACAAAGTTGGTGTACACCAAACCCGATTGAAATTCAGCGTTGTCTAAAATCTTTTGATGAAACTGAATGGTGGTACACACCCCGGTGATCGCACATTCTTGTAATGCGCGACGCATGCGGGTAATTGCGGTCCGACGATCTGGTCCCCACACAATCAATTTACCAATCAGCGAATCGTAGTAGGGCGGAATTTCGTAGTCGGGATAGACGTGGGAATCAATGCGCACGCCTGGCCCACCAGGGGGCAAATAAGCCAGAATGCGGCCAGGGTTAGGTCTAAAGTTATGTTCGGGATCTTCAGCGTTGATGCGGCATTCAATCGCATGCCCCCGCAATAGAATGTCGGCCTGAGAGAAGGAGAGGCGTTCACCTTCAGCGACTCGAATTTGTTCGGCGATTAAGTCGAGACCTGTGATCATCTCTGTTACAGGATGCTCAACCTGGATGCGGGTATTCATCTCCATAAAGTAGAAGTCACCGGAGGCATCGAGTAAAAACTCAACGGTTCCAGCACCGACATAGCCAATCGACTGGGCTGCTTTCACTGCAGCTTCGCCCATTGTCCGCCGTAGTTCTGAGGTCAAGGCTGGGCTGGGTGCTTCTTCTAACAGCTTTTGGTGACGACGTTGAATGGAACAATCGCGTTCGCCTAAGTGGACAACGTTGCCATAGCTATCCGCCAAGATTTGGAATTCGATATGGCGCGGCTTTTCAATGAAGCGTTCCATGTAAACCCCAGCGTTGCCAAAGGCTGCTTCGGCTTCGCCTTGCGCTGCTAAAAAGAGCCGCCCTAAGTCGTGGGGTTCTCGCACCAAGCGCATACCACGGCCGCCCCCACCAGCGGTCGCCTTAATCATGAGGGGAAACCCAATTTTTTTGGCGATCGCCTGAGCGGTTTCCTCATCCGCCACTAACCCGTCGCTTCCAGGCACTGTCGGCACACCCGCCTCTTGCATGGTACGTTTCGCAGTGGACTTATCGCCCATCAACCGCATAGCTTCTGGCGATGGACCAATGAAATTAATTTGATGATCGGCGCAGATCTCGGCAAATTTAGCGTTTTCTGCCAAAAAGCCATAACCAGGGTGAATTGCTGTAGCATTGCGCGTTAACGCCGCTGCAATGATATTGGGAATATTTAAATAGCTTTTGGCACTGGATGCCTCGCCAATACAAACTGCCTCATCCGCCAATTGCACATGCAACGCAGTTGCGTCCACCGTCGAATGCACTGCCACAGTAGCAATTCCCAGTTCTTCACAGGTGCGGAGAATCCTGAGGGCAATTTCGCCCCGATTCGCAATTAAAATTTTAGAAAAACGCATGTTTGAGGATGGCGGAGACGCAAAAATAAAAGGCGGTTATATCGCCCTTCTATCAAGAGTTCATCGTATCATTCCCCAGCCACTCAAATGCAGATTCTGGCAATTCCACCCTTCAATCTTCCACTGCTTTTCAGGGGCTAGAAGCCTCTACAAC
>DATNQK010000058.1:0-43025 GCA_036704065.1 Stenomitos sp. | reverse complement strand
GGGTGGAGTGGGCTCTATTGCCATTCAGTTGGCGAAACTTGCGGGCCTGATTGTGATTGCAACAGCATCTCGCCCCGAAACTCGCGATTGGGTTGCACATTTAGATGCTGATTACATTGTGGATCACCGACAACCTTTACTCCCTCAGCTCAAGGAAATTGGCATGCCGCTGGTCGATTTCATTGCCAACTTCCATGATACAGATGCCTATTGGACTGCGATGGAAACCCTGATTCGGCCCCAAGGGAAAATTGTTGGTATTGTTGGTAATCAGTCTGCGTTGGATCTGAACGTACTCAAAAACAAAAGCGCCACATTCGTTTGGGAGTACATGTTCACACGGGCGATGTACCAAACGCCAGATATGGCACAGCAAGGTCAGTTGCTGAATCAAGTCGCAACATACATTGATAGCCAAAGACTACGCACCACATTGCGAACCACTTTTTCTCCCATTAATGCGGCTAACTTGCGTCAGGCCCATGCACAGCTTGAGGGAGGGCGTACTATTGGCAAACTAGCACTGTGTGGGTGGGATTAATGCACCATTCCGGTGCAAGCTTCAATTTCACAAGGGATTAGATGCTTTTCCTTGCTTTTGTGAAGTTTAGATTGTCTAACCTCTCTCTTAAGAGGGAGTCTCTACAGATTTTAAGTTGTTAGCGTATCAAAAGAATCTCATTAGTTTTAGGTAAATGATTTTTGTTCTTGATAACTGTTTTAGTTATCTGAGATTTTGACAAAAACCATGGATTTTCTCATTGATGGTTTGCAACTCAGTCCTTGCGGGTTGAGCTGCAAGTATTGTGAATTATGCAACTTTGAGACTTTCTTTGTCCTGGAAAAGGAATATAGCTGGGTTTTTTGTATCTATATTCTTATTAACATTTTTTGTTGCCTAACTTAAAAATAATTGGTTTTTCTTGAAAACAGTCTGACTCAGATTACAAGGTTGAAATCTCAAAATCCACAGGATTACTTATTCTCCTCAATGAGCTTTTTTAAGGATCGACACTATGGCATTAGAATCGAACCGAAGTAGCGATGCGCCGATCAATCAATCGGGTGCGATCAGCGAGACGGAACGCTGGAGTTCTCTGATTACGGGGGGAGCGCTGGTCTTGGCCGGACTCAGCCAGCGTTCTCTGCGTGGAGCCTTGCTTGCGATCGCAGGCGGTGGCTTGGCCTATCATGGTGCAACCAGTAACAAGAGCCTACCCGATCAACTTAGTGAGGCGACGGACAATGCCCAAACGATTCGAGTTGAGAAAACTGTAACCATTCAAAATTGTTCCGCAGAAACCCTTTACCGTTTCTGGCGCAATTTCGAGAATCTTCCCAAGTTTATGAAGCATCTAAAATCGGTGACGACACTGAGTGAACAGCGATCGCATTGGGTCGCAAATGCGCCCTTAGGCAACTCGGTGGAGTGGGATGCAGATATTAGAAGCGACATTGAAAATCAGTTGATTACATGGGCTTCAGTGGAAGGTTCTGACGTGGACAATTCTGGGTTTGTCCGCTTTAGCGAAGCACCTGCGGGACGGGGCACGGAAGTAAAAGTAGTCCTTGAGTATAGTGTGCCGGGTGGCGTGGTCACAGCTACGCTGGCCAAATTGTTTGGAGAAGAACCTGAACAACAAATTGGAGATGATTTGCGGCGCTTCAAAATGTTAATGGAAACGGGCGAAATCGTGACAACCGAAGGGCAACCTTCCGGGGCATAGGTTGTATCGCTGCACCTTGTTTTACTGGAGTTTTTGCCATTTAAGTTGAAACTGGATTGACTGCAAACCTCTCTTCATCAGGATTATTTTTATGAAAGCAGTGTGCTGGGAAGGAACCCGTAATATTCAGGTCAAAACGGTTCCCGATCCTAAAATTCTTAATTCGCGTGATGCCATTATTAAAATCACAACCACCGCGATTTGTGGTTCAGATTTGCACCTATATGGTGGCTATAACCCGACCATGAAAAAAGGCGATATTCTTGGCCACGAGTTCATGGGTGAAGTGGTGGAACTGGGGAAGGATGTTAAATCGGTTAGCATTGGCGATCGCGTTGTAGTTCCTTTTACGATTTCCTGTGGGTCTTGCTTCTTTTGTAACCGTGACCTTTGGTCTTTGTGTGATAACACCAATCCCAATGCATGGATGGCAGAAAAAATGATGGGCCATTCCCCAGCGGGATTGTTTGGGTATTCTCACCTCACGGGCGGATACGCAGGTGGACAAGCAGAGTACGCCCGCGTTCCCTTTGCAGATGTGGGCTTGTTCAAAATTCCTGAAGCGGTCACAGACGAGCAGGTCATATTTTTGACCGATATCTTTCCTACAGGTTATATGGCAGCCGAAAATTGTCAGATTCAACCAGGCGACACCGTGGCGATCTGGGGTTGTGGGCCAGTAGGACAATTTGCGATTCGCAGTGCTTACTTGTTAGGTGCAGAGAAAGTGATTGCAATTGATCGCGTTCCTGAACGTTTGCAGATGGCGCAAGCAGGAGGGGCGATTCCCCTAAATTATGACGAAGTAGAAGTGGGCGAGGCCTTAAAGGAGATGACTGGTGGCCGTGGCCCCGACTCTGTGATGGATGCGGTAGGGATGGAAGCGCATGGTGCAGGTTTAGAAGGCTTTTACGATAGAGCCATGCAAGCGGTGAAGCTCGAAACGGATCGTCCGAATGTACTACGTCAGGCGATTGTGGCTTGTCGCAAAGGTGGAACGGTTTCAGTTCCAGGGGTCTATACGGGCTTGGTTGATAAAATGCCAATGGGAGCCTTTATGAATAAGGGCTTAACGATGAAGACAGGTCAAACCCATGTCCATAAGTACCTGCGGCCTTTATTAGACTTGATTCAATCCGGTAAGATTGATCCTACCTTTATCATTACCCATCGCATTCCTCTGGACGAAGCGCCCCACGGATATGACATTTTTCAAACTAAGAAGGATTCCTGTATAAAGATTGTCATGAAGCCGAGTATGGCAGCCTAATTGAAGGAGCAGAGCCAGAAGTCTTCGTTTGAAACTTGTACTAGGGGCTAAGGCTCTGGGGGAATATTTTGGTGCCCATTCGTCCTTATTCATGCTTGTGCTAGATGAAATAAGAAGCTATGGATATAGGCTTCTGTCCACTCTGTGCTATGGAAGCGCTTAAACATTTCCCACGCTGGATCTTTCTCGGCACGGTAACGCGATAGCGTAGGTGGGCTTGCTCAAGGTTCTGTAGCATTTGCGCGTCTGTCACAGGTTCTGCTTGATCCACAAAATTAAGAAGAAAGGCGGGAGAGAAAAAGGATTGAGCTTCTTCTGGAAAGTCTCTACCCCCTGCTAAACGCGATTGGTGCTTGATCAGCAAAACGGGTCGTTAAAATTTCTTCTTGATGTTTTCCTTTTCCTGTAAAGACGGATTTTGACTCAAATCCTACTGGAATAGGATAAGGCAGTAGATCTTGGCGTTCCTGCAAAAGGGCGATCGCATAGTCTAAGAAAGGTTGATACAGTGTCCTGTCTTGCTGTTCACTTCCTCCCTTGCAATTCTAGGCGCTAATCAGGGTTTAAGCCCTTTAGCCCTTGCGATCGCCTACCTGTTCATACAGCCTATTCAAAGGCTGAAGTGAGCCGCATTCTAAGGACTACGCAATATCCTTCGTTGTTCCTACAGCTTGGTCAATGCGTTGTAGCATTTCGGCATCCAACTTAGGAATGACTTCAATCGCCCGCATATTTTCGAGCACCTGAGACATGCGACTGGCTCCAGTAATCACGGTGCTGACATTGGGATTCTTGGCACACCACGCGATCGCCAACTGAGCCAGTGTACAGCCCAACTCCTCACTGATGTGTCGTAGTCGTTCAGTAATCGCAATCCCATCAGGGTTTGTCACCATTGGTTGTAACCACTGATAGCCCGATAAGGTGGCACGACTGCCCTCTGGAATTCCATTGGCATACTTACCTGAGAGTACACCAGACGCCAGGGGGCTCCAGGTTGTTAAGCCTAACCCTAAATCTGTATAGAGTTGAGCATATTCCTGTTCCACACGCTGCCGATGAAGCAAGTTGTACTGTGCTTGTTCCATCACAGGTTTGTGTAAATGATGGCGATCTGCAATGTGCCAGGCGATCGCAATTTCTGCGGCCGACCACTCAGACGTGCCCCAGTAAAGTGCTTGACCCCGCTGAATCATATCGTGCATCGCCCAGACTGTTTCTTCTATGGGCGTGTGGGGATCAGGACGATGGCAAAATACGAGATCGACATAATCCAATTGCAACCGTTGCAAAGAACCCTGAATGGCATGGTACAGATACTTGCGATTGAGTGTATTTTTGCGATTCGGCCCTTCGGCAAGACCCCAATAAAATTTTGTGGAAATAATATACGATTCCCGTTCCCAGCCCAGTTTCTTAAGGGCGTTCCCCATTAATGTTTCAGATTTTCCACCTGCATAGACTTCAGCATTATCAAAGAAATTAACACCTGCATCTTTTGCCGCTGCTAGCGTTTCGAGTACACCACTTTCATCCACCTGATTTCCATATGTGACCCAAGACCCCAGGGATAATTCACTCACTTGCAATCCAGAACGTCCCAGTCGTCTATACTGCATACTGCTTCTTGCTCCAGGAATTCAAAGGTTTGTGGCAAACAATCGCTTTTGTAGTGTACAAAGCATTCGTTTGCGATTTTAGCGTTGAGAACGATGGCTGGATCTAGCTAAATGGGCTTAGATCCATTTAGAGCGGTCTACACTTGTGCATTAGGTTACTCATAAACAAAATGCCAAGGGCAGATAGCTCATTGGCTTAGCAGGTGATGTAACACGCTCACCTATTTTGCTGCAAAACCTTTATTTAATCTAAATGCATCATTACATTCCTGGAGTGATGATATATCCTCTCCATTTTTTGTTTTAGTGCGAAAAATTAAAAAAATACGATGTTTAGCTATTCTATCTGCAATCTCATGTTAAAGATATTGCGCTTAGAAATGAACAGCTTAGCGATGCAATGGATATGCTCTGATTAACTTTAAAAATATCTTCACAATTGCAGTCAGGGATTTTGTCGAAGCGGTATTTTATCAATGAATGAAGGTGTCAGATATTGAATTCATGACATTCATCGTCTATGTTTCTTTCGGAAACCAACAGCAGGACAATATCCTAGAAATTTTAAGTGGCTTGCCCCTTGTCTTAACTGCTTAGTATTGCTGAATCAATTGTTAATTCATTGCATTTTTTGTTTGGAGTTATTAGATATATCTTGTACAATCAGCGATTGAGTGTGAGTTTGAAGAAAGCTCTAAAAATACCAAGTGCGTTAAACCTTGAGATGTACGAGGATGCGGTTTTCGCTGAGTAACCTATGGTCTTTAAATTTACAAATCGTTAGCGGGATGCACAGCGGTTTTATCGTCTTTGTCTATGGCGGTAAATAGAAGTTTTGTGAGTCAATGTTATTGAGGAGTTTAGTTCCTGATGCGATTCAAGACTGTTTTCGGGGGAACCATAATTGCTGCGATCGCCCTCATTGTGGCCTCTCCGTTTGTTGCAAGTGCCATTCCTCGGAAGTCTAAAAAGGCTTGTATCCAGCGGACGGCAGAAGAAATGTTAGTGCCAGTCCGTGATGTGCGCATTGTCAATGTTGGGCCGATGAGTGCGGAAAGTGGGGCTGTAACCCTGGAAATGAAAAACCGCAAAACAAAACAAACAGCTCAATGCCGCGTGAACACACTGGACAACACCGTTTTGTCGGTTCAGTTGACCCCCAGTGGTTCAGTTTCTCAACCGTCTTCAGAATCAACCAGCGCTACAGTGCCTGAAAGCGGTAGTTTTGCGGGTAGAGGCAAAGCAACGGGATCAGTTTTTGGCCAAGAAGGACGCAATACCGATGCATCCCTTGACTTTAACAAGGGCAAATTTAGCTTGAGTCTCTATGTGCCACCTGGGACGAGTACCCAAGTTCAGTACCTGGGTTCTATTAATCAGATTTCGGGCCAGAACCCTGATAACCCCAACACCTTTGTCATCGATGGCGCGCTCACTAGCGTTGCGTCCTCAGCCGATAATCTCAAGGTTGTTAACACCTCTGGCGCTTGCCGGATTGAAGTGTTTGATGCCCGTATTACTTCTGTGAATTGCACCCCTTCAACTTCAGAAGGCGCAATTCGATTTGAAGGGATGAAGCAGTTTTAATTGACGGGCTTGCAAGGGCCGCAAGTGGGTATTGAACCAAGGTCAAGTTATTAACTCTAAGGGTGTGTGATTGGCGAATTAACCATAAAGTTGCGATCGCCGTTTCATGACATTGCCATCCTGTTTTCTATGAGAGTTTGCCAGACATACAAAAAACATTGCAAATAGGGGGCTCTGCTCCAACTCGCACTGCAATCTGGGATCACCTCAATTTACCCAAGCGCAAATCATGATGGACTCAAACTCAGTTGCAAAACCGAAAATTGCTGTCTTAGCGGCATTCTTATATACGGCAGTGATGGGTGCTGCCATGTTTTACATGAAAACTTTCCGGAACATCACCTATGGCGAACCGGAAATGATGACAGTGTTTTGGATTGTACTTTTAGGGCTGAATCTTCTGAATGTGTTTTGGGTCACTCGCTTTTGGAGTTGGCAGGCGATTGGCTTTCGTCCCCTTAAGGGGCGGCAGTTAGTGTGGATGCTGCCATCTGTCGCTGTGTTAATTGCGATGTGGGTGGTCTGTGGATCTGGATTGAGCCGTACCTCTCTCAGTGCCGCCCAGTGGCAATTGTTTGCAATTGCTGGCTTTACCACCTTGTTGGTCGGGTTGGGAGAAGAAATTATGTATCGCGGCATTGTGCTCCATGCATTTACCACAACCAGACGAGTTCGCTGGGCCATGTTGGTGAGTGCGATCGCCTTTTCCCTACTGCATGCCGTGAATGTGTTTGGGGGCGTTCCGTTACTCCGGGTTCCCATGCAACTGATCATGACCTTTTTATTTGGGCTCTTCTTTGCACCGTTGATGCTCAAACTCAACAACATCGTGCCGTTGATAATTTTCCACTGGTTCTGGGATTTCGTGCTGTTTGCTGCACCATTGGTGGGTGAACAGGTTAACAGCTCTGTCAGTATGATTGCGCTGCTCAACATTCCCATCGAAATCATTGTGGGGCTTGTGCTGTGGTTGCAGATTAAGCAAGTGCCGGAGCGGGCGATCGCCGATGTCCCCGATGCCACTCGCGTTTAAGTAAACCCTTTTTCTAGTGGCCGTTCACGTTTTTCCCAGACTCCCCTCTACCCTAACCGCTGGCACTTAAGGCGATCACGGCAGGAGCTGGAACCATTACATAGCAGGGGAACTTAACCATTATGGCTATGCTTGCATCACGTTCAAAACCTAAAATCGCAATCCTAGCAGCATTTCTCTATACCGCAATCATGGGCATAGGGATGTTCTACATGAAAGCTTTCATGGGCATTACCTACGGCCAACCAGAAATGATGAATCTGTTCTGGTTCGTCCTTATTATCCTCAATATCATCAATTTCTTTTGGGTGACTCGCTATTTTAGCTGGCCGATGATCGGCTTTCGCGCCCTTGATCGCAAGCAACTGCTATGGTTTCTACCCATGATTGTGGTGCTGATTGCCCTGTGGGTGGTCTTTCTCTCGGGTCTGGCGCGTGCCTCTCTCACTGCCGCCCAATGGCAATCTTTTGCCCTGGTTGGCTTCACTACTCTATTAGTTGGGTTTGGGGAAGAAATCATGTATCGGGGCATTGTGTTACATGCCTTTTTGACGACTCGGCGAGTCCGTTGGGCCATGCTGGTGAGCGCGATCGCCTTCTCCCTACTCCATGCCGTCAATGTGTTTGGAGGCCTTCCTTTACAGGCTGTCCCCATACAACTGCTCAATACCTTTCAGTTTGGCTTTGTCTTTGCGCCGTTGATGCTCAAACTTAACAGCATCTTGCCGTTAATTATCTTTCACTGGCTGTGGGACTTTGTGCAGATTGTTACACCGCTGGTGGGTGAACAAAATACCACGGCTATGAAACCGATCTTGCAACTGAGCGATCCCATTCAACTCATTGTGGGCATTGTGCTGTGGTTGCAGATCAAGCAAGTCCCGGAGCGGGTGTTCGCCGATTTTCCCAAGCCCCTTGAATTCTAACCAACGCATTTTTTCTGACCCTCTAAGGATAATCTCTCATGAACCTGCGCCTAACTCATTTCTTCCCGTTAACCACTCTCACGGTTGTAGTTGTCATCGCCAGCAGTAGTGTAGCCGATGGCACGACTCCCAATCGTGCCCAATTTGGTGCAGCATGGAAAACCGTTGACTGTAAAACCTTTGACTTACCTGCCGCCGTTGCTGCTCAGTCGGATTGTGGTTACGTCACCGTTCCCGAACAGCACGCCCAACCCCAGGGACGTACCATCCAACTGGCTGTCGTGCGTGCCCGTAGCACCAGCAAAACCCCTGCTGCTGATCCCCTGTTTGTCGAACAGGGGGGGCCTGGCGGATCAAGCATCGGCGATATTCTCGATGCAGCTTTGCCGGCATTTCCCGAACTCCAGGCTTTGTTAAAGAGCCGCGATTTGATCTTCGTAGAGGAGCGGGGGACCCGGTATTCCAAGCCTAACCTGTCCTGTCCAGAGATCAATGCTCACTATATTGCCGTCGCGAAAGGGGAGAAAGCGTACACAGATCCAGGCTGGATCAAGGTGTGTAACGATCGCCTCAAGCAGCAGGGGATTAATCCCAACGCCTTTAATACCCGCGAAAATGCGGCTGATGTGTATTTTGTCGCAGAGACCTTAGGTTACTCGCAATTTAATTACTATGGCGTTTCCTACGGCACGTTGTTGGGGCAATATGTCATCGCCCAGGCGGACAAGCACAAGGCGAAACTGCGCAGCGTGATCCTGGATGGCGTGGTTAGACCGGATATTGATTTTAATCTGGCGGCGGGGCACACAATGAGCTATGCCCTGCGCAACCTGTTTCATGCCTGCGCCCAAGATCAACAATGCAACCAAAACTATCCCAACCTGGAGCAGAAATTTCTAGCGATTGTCGATCAACTCAACCAGAAACCAGTTCCCCTGACCCTGACCATTCCCTCCAGCAAAAAAACATTCGTTACCCAACTCGATAGCAATGCCTTTATCCTTGGCCTTGAAGCTTATTTAGCCCGACCCTATTCCGGTGAAAGTGCCCGTGGTACTTCTATCCCAAAGTTCATCCAGACCGCGAGCCAGGGCAACTTTGATTGGATTGCAGGAAAACTTTCAGAGAATCTGGAACCTACCGAGGCGAGGGAGATGTATCACACTGTCCTCTGTGCTCGGGCGAAATCGATTCAATTCACGCCCGATCAGGTGATGCCCTTGCCCTATCCGCAACTCATCCCCGTGGGCATCCGCGAAGCCGAAGCGGTGACGAAAGCCTGTGAAGTTCTCCAGGTCGAGCTGAAACCGCCCTTCGCTTATGAAAAACCGGAGATTCCTACCCTGGTGTTAAATGGCGCTTACGACCCGGTCACGCCCCAGCCCTACGGGGAAGCCGTGGCCAGAAACTTAAAAACTGCCTATGTTTACACCTTCCCTGGTGTCGGGCATGGGTCGTTATTTGCGCCACGGGGTATGCCTGTGGCAGCCTGTGTGACTCAAATTGCCACCGACTTTCTGGTTAACCCCAAGCAAGCACCCAATAGCAGTTGTCTCTCTCAGATCAAGCCGCTCTTTGTGGTGGAGTAAACCTGCTTTTTGTATGAATGTTGCGCGATCGCATGAATCAGCAAGCAAAGATGATAAATAGGAATCAACGCTACCGATCGTTAGGGCTAGCAGTGATAGCTGCGCCATTTACATGGGTTGGACTGACCCAGGCTGAGGTTAAACCGAAAACTGCGATTGCCCAAGCTTCTCCGTTTCCTCCGCTTTACCGCACCCAAACCATTCCCTGTCCAGTTCCGCTGCCTTTGGAAACGGAAGGAAAAACCGTAACCTGCGGTGTGCTCACCGTCCCCGAAAACTATGAGCAGCCGAAAGGGCGTCAAGTCGAAATAACCTATGCCCGCTTTTACAGCACCAGCCTGTCTCCTTTGCCCGATCCGATCTTTTACTTAGAAGGAGGGCCAGGGGGCAGCGCCGTGAGTCTTCTGGATGTTTACAGTCGGGTTATTTTTGCCCCTCACCGCCAGACCCGCGACGTGGTGTTTTTTGACCAGCGGGGAACTCAGTTTTCCAGTTCCTTAGGCTGTGCTGCCACCGCCTTTGCCCTCGATAAGTTGGGGAACCAGTTTGACCAGTATGTGAAAAAGCTTGCCGATAATAATCCATTGACGGATGATCGCACAATTGCCCAGTATGCCGTCTGCGCCCAGGTGCTGCAAAAAAATGGCTTTGATTTGAGTCAGTTCAATACTCCTAACAATGCCCGTGATACGGTGAATTTGGCTGCCGCATTGGGGTACAAACAGATCAACCTCTATGGAATTTCCTACGGCACCTATTTGGCGATGGCGATCGCCCGGAACTACCCCACCATCGTTCGGAGCGTTGTCCTCGATTCCACCGCTACCCCCCATATCAACAAATACACTGAGGCAGGAAAACGGGTCGTAACACCTGTCGTTAACCTGCTGCAAGATTGTGCCGCTGATTCCGCCTGTAGTCAGGCATACCCCAATCTACAAGCTCGCCTCAACGCCTTGCTCGAAAAACTAGCTAAACAGCCAATCCCCTTGCCCACAGCGAATCCTGCGGCAACCCCAGCGGGAGCAGCACCCCCAACCGAAGCCAGTATTACACTGAAGCGCTTTGCTGAGAATGTGCCAGGCTGGCTGAACCTACAACCCACCTTTGCGAACTACTTGCCATTAATGATTGCTGAGCTGGAACGCGGCAACACAACGATCTATGAGCAAGCCCTCTCCGGTCAACTCTTCCAGTCAGACCCCAAACCTGAGGGTTTGCCAGTGATTGAGCAGTATCGAAAGCTAGTCAAGAATTTTAATCTTAAAGTTGAAGATCTGCTCAAGAAAAGAGCGACCACTGTCCAGGCAAAACGGCCTTCTACTCAGTGGGTAAACCAGGTAAAAACACGGCTGAAGGCGTTACCAGAACCCCAACAAAACCGCGCGATCGCCAACTTCTATGGTGCTGGCTACGATGCCAACCGAGGGCGCGATCGCAAAACCTTACTGGACTTGATCGCTGAAATATTTCCAACTCAAACTGCACAACCTCTACGGGCAGAATTACAGGCGATGGCCGAGCCAGAGATTCGGCACATTTATGAACTGCTGACAGACAACATTAATCAGGTCAGTCCCGTTGATCAAGGGGCCATGGCAGGAATGCATATGAGCTTCGACTGCCGTGAGCATGTGTCGTGGAGTTCCCAGGTGGAAACCGAAGCTGTGAATCGCAGTTTGCCGCTGCCCCTGTTAGCACAGGCAACCTATGGGGAGGAGTTGGAACAATTAGCCATTTGTAAGCACTGGCCGGGTAAACCCGCAGACCCCAGAGAACGACAAATCGTGAAAATTAACGTTCCTACCCTGGTGATGCAGGGTCGCTACGATGCCCAAACCACCACTGATCGTGGGAAACGCGCCCTGGAATGGTTAAGCAATGGCACCTATATAGAATTCCCCAGCCTAGGGCATGGTGTGACCTTAAAGCCCTGCGGCAGAGATATCGGCATTGCGTTTATTAACCGTCCTGAGGTTGCTCCCAATCCAAGCTGTACAGCCTCGCTGAAACCGAAGTTTGTGCTGCCATCTCGGTAGAGCTTCGCACGACGGTTTCCCCCAGTCCCCTGATCGCCATGGAACATCACACCAAAGTCAATTTCAAAGTCCGCGACCTGATTCTGGATTATGCCCTGGGTGCGGTGATCGTTGTGCTCCTGCCGCTGCCTTCCGTAGAGTGGCTAAAAGCGATCGCCCTGCTCGGACTCAACCTATGTTTGGTGATCGCGATCGCGCAGCTTTGGAACTTCCAAAAGGGTGGTGATTTACTTGCTCGAATTGGCATCCTGTTCGGCGTTGCAGGAGCAATTGGGGCGGCAATTTTGGGTTGGCTGTTACTGGTGATAGTGGGCGTTATGGTGCCCATAATTGGAGCTTTAGCTCCTGGCATGGCTGTATTCTGCTACTTTTGGGGGTTTGGGCAAACGGTGCATCATTTCTATCTCAGTAAGGCACCCAAAACGCAGGCTCATTCATTCAAGGGGGCAAAACGATGAGGGTTAACCGACGGTTTTTGCTACTGTCTGGCCTGGGGGCAACGGTCGCGGCTGCGTTGGCGCAAGATCAGTGGCAACGGAACGCAGTTGAAGCGGAGCAAGCAAAACTTCGGCAATTATATAAGCCACAAACGCTGGTTCAAGAAGCATTTGAATCGGATATTGCGGCGATCAAAGATTCGCGGACAGTGCAACACAGTGCCAAGCTGCGATCGCCTATCCTACCCTACAACCGCCAGTGGTCAAAACGATTGATTCTCGGCAGTAAACTCTGTACATATCAATATCTGCAAGGCAAATTTGATCCCAATTATGATGGCAGTATTTCAAAATTGCCATTGTATTCTCAGGGATTTAAAACCTTTCAACAAGTCACCTCCTTCAAAGCAGCTGAACGGTTTGAAGAAGCCATTTCCTTTGAAGTGCCAACGGAGGATCTTGCTACGCTTCCCAATCATCTAAATAATATCCATCAACATGTCAGCCAAGTTAAAACTGCGGTTGAAAACCAAGTGAAACAAGTGGTTCAACTGAAACAGCGCATTTCAGTTTACTATGGCTTCCTCCTTTCTTCTCCCAACGTCAATATCTTGATGTTTCGGGGAACTCAGCGCCAGGCTGAGTGGATAGAAAATGTGCTGGCACTCCAAACTCCCTACCAAAATCCGGCAACGAATCAACCGCTGGGTAAAGTGCATTTAGGAATTTATGATTTTTATCAGTCTTCTCTGGCTAAATCGGTGAAGGAAGCCATCAAATCGATCAATCCCAAAATTCCCTTGCTGGTTGCTGGACACAGTTTGGGGTCTGCTTTAGCAACCCTAGCCGCGATGGATTTGGCGCTGCTTTATCCCAAACTCCAACCCAATCTCCAACTCTATGCCTATGCAGGACCACGGGTTGGCGATCGCACGTTCATTGAAGCCCATAGCAACTTAATTCCCAATCACTACCGCATTGTCAATGTGGCAGATACCATTCCTCTCTTGCCCATGAGCAGACAACTCAACGCTGAATTTGTGCATGGGGGTGAGCAATGGTCTTTCTTATCTTACCAAGGTGACATTATGCCCAATCATTTTGTTGAAACGTACCGTAAGGCAATCGACCGAGAAATCGAAACCCGAACCCTTTGAGGGGTGGGGCATCACTAACCCCTCACCCCCTTGAAACATATCTCTAAACCCATATTTAAAACTGACGTGAACTTAGCAACAACCTCCGTTAGCACTTTACAAACCATCTACGGACAGCCCAGCCAAGCAGGATTTGGCAGTGCGGTGTTTCATGAAGTGATTGAGCCAGGATCGGACTTGGAATCAGTTGCTTTGCGAGTGTATCAACACTTTGTTGGCAACCTCTGGGCGCAGTTTGGGGAAGCTGCCTGGATGGGTGTCTGGAAGCGGGTGTACGTCCGTCCTGAAGGGATTCAGCCAAATATTGTATTGGAGTTGAAGGCGATCGCCGATCCCATTGCGGCTCAGTTCATCCCACTTTTGCTCTTAACCGAAACCGACAATCACACCAAAGCACTCCAAGCATTATCAGCCGTTTTCGATGATCCACAAATAACCCACTTGAGCGTTTACGCGATCGGGGATAGTGCCGCACTGTCTGGCTTACTTCTGGCGGGATATTGTCTCCCCAACGAAGTTACGATTCTGATTTCTTTATTGGATTGACATTCAATTTCAGCACGATAGCTAAAACTTGATACAAAGCAGGGAATCTCATGATCAAACGACTCTACCAATTGGGACTGATGGCAACGATGATGGCGATCGCGCCCCTCTTGCGAACATCTCCCACTGTTGCTCAACCCGTAACGTCCTATCCCAATACCCAAATTCCTTGCCCTACCCCGATTGCACCAGAGGAAATTGACGGCAAAACCACGATTTGCGGCGTTATTACCCTGCCCGAAGATTACAGCAAACCCAACGGGCGAAAAATCGAATTAACTTATGCACTGCTCAAGAGTAAGAGTCTTTCCCCGCAGCCTGACCCCCTGATTGCATTACATGGAGGGCCAGGAGGAAGTGACATCTCTGCAATCCCGTACTTTACCCCGCTTTATGCCCAGCAGCGTCAGAACAGAGACGTGATCCTGTTTGATCAGCGAGGGTCTAGGTATTCGGGAGCTTTGGTTTGCTCTCCCACAACAAATATTTTAGAAACCGTAATCAAGGCTCCTGGCAATGCCTGGAGCAAGAAGTTTGAAGACCTTGCAACACGACTCAAAGGCGAGTCTGATTTGGATGGTGAAGCACTTGCCCTATTGACCCTTTGTCCTAGCGTGTTGTCAGCGCACGGATTTGATCTCAACCAGTACAACACAGCGAATAATGCCCGTGATGTGATTAGTCTGGCCTCAGCCTTGGGCTATGACCAAGTCAACCTGTATGGGATTTCCTATGGCACTTACTTAGCGTTGCGGGTGATGCGTGACTATCCCCAGCAAGTTCGGAGTGTGGTGCTTGATTCAACCATTCCTCCCAATGTTCTGAAATACGAAACGAGCCTGGGGATTGTTGAGACACCTGCCCTTAACCTAATTGAAGACTGTCAGAACGATTCTGCCTGCAATCGTGCGTTCCCGAATCTCAAACAACGGGTAGCCTCACTGCTGAAACGTCTCGATAAACAACCGATTCCGTTATCAAAAGCCGATGCCGAATTGGTCAAATCTACCTCAGGGAAAGTGGATGTTAATGCGATCTCAGCATTGTTTCGGACTATCAATATCGATGGGCGGGTTAGGATGGCTCAATATTTTCCCCTGATTGTGTCTGAGTTGGAGCGGGGTGAGACCAAAACCTATGTGGGTGTGATTTCTAACAAAATCTTTACGACTCCTCCTAAGAAAACCATGCCCCTCGGAGATCCACAAAGTCTGCTGGCTAAAGCGGAAGAATTGCGAGCACAGGCGCGGAAACTGTTGACCGAAAAGATTACCCTGGCTGAAAATCGGCGTCCTTCGCAGCAGTGGGTACAGCAAGCTCTAAATGCAATCGATACCTTGCCGGAAGCGGATCGCATATTGGCGCGTGGAAATTTTTACGGTGTGGGGTTCTTGCAAGGACAACCCCGCGATCGCGATACCTTGGCCGCCATCATCAACGAGATTCTGCCAACAAACCAGCGCCAGTCGCTGATCCAATCCCTCAATACCCTATCCCCGCCAGAAATTCGTCACACCTATGAGGTGATTCTCAGCATTTTGGATAAAGCTTCTCCTTCAGAGGCGTTCATTAGCCAGGGAGCGTTTCGCAGCATCGACTGCCAAGATTTAGTGACTGGGAGTGAGCCTGCCCGCCTGCAATCGCTCTATCAGCAAATGACATTGCCAGAATTGGGAAAATTTGCCCTTAATGCTGGTATAGAAGCCTATGCAATTTGTCGGAACTGGGGCGTTAAACCTGCTCCGGACAGCGATCGCATCGCCGTGAAAAGCAAGATTCCCACCCTTGTCCTCCAGAGCCGCTATGATACCCAAACCACGACTGCAATGGGCAGACCCTCGATGGTTGGTTTAGAGAAGGGTGTCTTTTTGGAATTTCCCAATGGGGGCCATGGTGTGTTGCAGTTTTCCAAATGTGCCATAGATGTGGGAGTTGCCTTTGTGAATAATCCCACCCGTTCCCCCAATGCCGGATGCCGCGCTAGTTTGAAGCCTAAGTTTATTCTGCCACCTACGCCTTAAACTTTTAGTGCCTCCCTAGATCCGTGGGGGGGAATACTGACAAGTGCGATCGCATTCTCATTCGTCTATTTCCTAAACGTATGAGCAGGATTCTCCCCACTGGCACTCATTTCCAAAGAGTAGGATTTGTTTGATGTGAAGACCATTTTAAGTTGTTTATAGCTCTGATTGTAGAAGCTTTGAATTTACAGTTTTTGATGTTAAAGCTTTCTGCTTAAGACCGTAGGCTCACATATAGATAGCCTCTTCAAATTTTTGCTACTAGCTCTAATATTCGTCTATGCCTCAGTTAAGAAATTTTATTGACTCTCTCCTTTTATTTGTCAAGAGATTTTTGCTGTTAACGATAAAGATTTTTATTCTTTAAAGTATTTTGGTGATTTGAATTACAAAAATATAGCTTAAGTGTTAAATCCTTAAATAAAAATTTTGAAATATTCTTTTTAAATGTAAGTGTTATATGATTGGATTCAAATCTACGGGGAGTAAAAACAGGAAAATGTCATTTAAAAAATCGCTACTCTTTGCGGTACTAACAATTTCCTCTTTCGGTGTTTGTTTTCCTGTAAAGGCCGATACGGTGCAAGCTCGATGCGATGTTTACCCTAAGGGAGAAGATCGCGCTACCTTTTCAGGCCCTTGTACGTTTTCGCAACGGCAAGGGGTGATTGGGATCCAGCTTAAAAATGGAACACGCTATGATCTTGTTCCTTTTGGAGATTCTCCTAACCATTATCACGATCAGAATGGCCAAGCGGCCCATCGTCAATCTGGTCTTGGGAAACAGGGACAAATCTATCGCTTCTTCAATCAATCCATTTATGTTTACTGGGATACAGCACCCTTTAATAAGCCAGTATCTCAGGCATCGGTAGCCAGTCAACCCTCCACAAAGGCAACGCCTATCACTAAAATGACTACCCTGAATGCCAATCAACTTTCTGCTCAGATTACAGAAGGGGAGTTCAATTACTCTGGCGTTTTGAACCGTTCATCTGGAAATACCTTTATCGGGACTGATGGACGCGTGCGGGTTATCTATGATCGCAGTGCTGCAAAGGTTGTCATCATTAATGAGGCGACTGGGACAGAATTCTATAACTATACCTATACCGATGTAAATGAAGGTCGTTTATAAGCGATCGCAGCTTACTTACTTCAAAATTAGATAAATGCGTTCGAAAGATCGGTTGTAGGAGAACTCCCAAAGAATCATCGAGTATGATCGCATTTATCTGTTTACCGTAATAAACCTGTAGAAAAGTTCTACGAGTGAGTTTGGCCATGACTTTCTATAACGGAAGCGAGAGATTAATTTGTCTTGCTTCCGTTATTGGCATAACTTCCTATCGATGTTGTTCAGTGTCAGGTTGTACTTTAAGTAATTGCCCAGCCAATGACAGGCATAAGACTCCTCATCAAGGTGAAGTACCTTTGCCCAGTTCCATAGGATGATCGTCTGATCATCGCTTACTGAGGCAAGTTGCTGGGCATCAGGAGAAAAGGCAATGTCATTGATGCGATTGGTGTGACCCTTTAGCGATTTAACGAGTTCTCCAGAAAGCGACCATATCTTAATGTCAGTGTCGCTTCCTCCAATTGCCAGATACTGACCCTTAGGGCTAAAGGCCAGAGCGGCTGCACTTCTCGCTTCAGAAGGAAAGGTTTGCAGAGGTTTTCCTTCTTGGTTCCAGAGAACTGCGGTGCCATCCCAACTGGCAGAAGCCCACTGCTGGTCACTAGGACTAAACTGTACATCTACAACTTTGGCGTGATGGTGGGCAATGGTCTTCAGGAGAGTGCCTTCTGGATTCCATAGTTTGAGGGTACTGTCGCCACTGGCAGTGATAAAGGTTTGACCGTCTGGGCTAAAGGCGATCGCATTAATTTCTCCTTGATGCCCAGTGAGGGTTTTTAGGAGTGTTCCTTGTAATGTCCACAGTTTGACCGTATTGTCGAAACTCCCTGACACCAGCACAGACCCCTTGGGGCTAAACGCAACAGAGGCAACGGCTGCGGTATGGCCTCTTAAAGTATGTTGCAGTGTTGCAGTGCGCTGTACTGGATCGATGCGCCACAACCGCAGTGTTTTATCCCAACTGGCAGTTGCGAGGAGTTTGCCATCAGGAGAGAACGCCACATGGTTCACTTCAGCGGTATGGGCTGTCAATGTTGCCCAAAGCGTACCTGTTCGGTTCCAGAGTTTAACGGTATTGTCCGCAGCAGCAGTGGCAAAGGTTTGACCATCCGGACTGAAGGCGATCGCCGAAATCCGTTGTCGATGGCCATAGAGCACCGTGCGGAATGGGTTATGACGTTGCCACAATTTGACAGTGCGATCGCTGGAGGCCGAAGCCAAGGTTTGGCCATCGGGACTAAATGCGACCCCCCAAACAGCAGCACGATGACCGCGAAAGGTATCGAGCAGACGACCATCGGTATGCCAGAGCTTGAGGGTGTTATCTTCACTCGCGGAAGCCAGCGTTTGTTGATCGGGGCTGAGCACCACCGTCCATACTCTCGCACCATGCCCCCGCAAGCGCTGTCGTAAGGTACCGTCTCGTCCCCAAATGCGCACTGTAGTATCTGCACTGGCACTGGCCAGCCAAGACCCATCCCGACTAAACACCACATCATTGACTGCATCTCGGTGTCCGCTTAACGTGTTGAGCAACTTGCCATCGAGTGACCACAGTTTGATTGTGCGATCCCAGCTAGCCGTGGCAAGGGTTTTCCCATCAGGACTAAAGCTCACCCCTGAAACTTGGGCTTGATGCCCTACAACAGTTCGTTTCAGATGCCCTTGAAGATCCCAGAGTTTGGCGGTACCATCCCAACCAGCGGTGGCAATTGTTTTACCGTCGGGACTGAAGGCCACCCCCCAAACCGTATCCTGATGGCCTTTAAGGGTTGCCAGTAATTGTGGCGATCGCACGTTACGAATAGACCAAAGTTTGGCGGTGTTATCGTAGCTGGTGGTAGCCAATTGCAGGCCATCGGGACTAAAGGCAACACGGTTTATGCCATCGAAATGCCCCTTCAGGGTGCTCAAAAGCTGACCGTTGCGGTTCCATAAGTTAACGGTATGATCCAAGCTTGCAGAGGCAATGATAGCCCCGTCTGGACTGAAGGCTACACCATTCACCCAAGCCTGATGCCCAGAAAGTCGATTTTGCTCGTTCGCATTGATGACTGCTTGGCTCAACACCTGCTCGGTTTGGGTTTGCAAGGTGCGATCGCCTAGCCCCGCACGATGCAGCGTGCGATTTGCCCGAATGGCTTCAATGAGGGCATCTAAGGGTTGATTCAGGGCAAAGAATGCTGCTGAAGAACGGCTAAGCGCTTGGATTTCTTGGCTGGCAGCTTTGCGATACTCGCGAAAGGCCAAGAGACCTAAGGTTGTACTCATCAATAGTCCAGCCGTCACCAAACCCAGCAGGGTTCGTTGCAGACGCGTATTTTTGCGAGAGACGGTCAGTTGTGCTTCAACCGCAGCCAGCCGAGCTGCTTCTAAACGCTGTGTTTCAAGGCGGCGATCGCTATCTTGGCTCGCACCCAGGTAATGGTAGTCGAGATCGCTGAGTTGTTTATCTGCGGCCCAGGTTAATGCTTCCTGCAAGGCTTGGCCGTGGAGCAATCGCGAGGTATCTTGTTCCTCCGATGCGCACCATTGTTCTAACGCAACAGCATAGGGACGCAGGGCGCTCAGTTGAGCATCGACCCAAGCCAGGTTAAAGACCGCTTGATAAATGGCATTGGCAGGATGCAAATGTCCGTTGCGGTTGGTGACAAGGCCCGTTAATAAAAAGGCGCGTTGTTCTGGGCTATCGTTTGCTGCAATACTACCCTGGGTCAAGATGGATCGGTATAACCCCAGCAGCCGTCCCTGCCGTTGCGGATCACAGAGCAGGCGATCGCGAATGGTCCGTAGATGCTCTGGATCGTCCTGGCTTTCCCAATGGTCAATTAAGCGCGATCGCACCAAGTTGCCAATGAATTCAGCAGGTGTAGCAATCGGAGCAGTAGTTGCCGCGTGCTCTGCCAGTAAGCGGCATAGTTTTTGAGTCAAAAAGGGTTGTCCGCCTGTCCATTGCAAAATCTCAGCCATGGCCGCTTCGGGATCGGCAACCCAGCCCCGCAAACTGCGAATGAGAGGTTCAGCTTCGGCCAACTGAAATCCAGACAGTGGGATGGCATGGCCCACATTAAAGGGCGTGTGGCTTGGGTCGGCAATGAGATCGGCGGGGGTTGCCACTCCAAATAAGGCAAAGGTTAACCGCTGATAGGCTGGATTTTCGGGTCGCTGGTTATAACAAAACCGAATAAACGCAAAGAAATCATCCGTTGAAAAGGGTAGCCCAATCACGCTATCGATCTCGTCGATGCAGATCACAATGGGGCCTGCTATCTCTTGGAGCAGAATATCTTCGATTAAGTGGTGTAGAGAGAGGACAGGGCTCAACCCTTCTTGCTCTTGCCACCAAGCTTTGAAGGGCACCCGCCCCAGTAAATTGAGTCCTCGCAGCAGATCAACGGCAATGCCTTTGTACCATTGCCAGGGGGTGAGGGTATCGCTGCCAATGCGGGACATATCAATCGAGGGGCAACACACCCCTGCTTGTTGCAGTTTTTGTTTAACGCGTAACCGCAGGCTGGACTTGCCCATCTGGCGAGCATTGAAGACGTAACACAATTCCCCAGCGACGAGTTTGGCGTACAGTTCTTGATCGGATTGACGCTCCACATAGAGAGGATCGTTGCTTTTGAGGCTGCCGCCGACCTGGAAGGCAATGGGCTGAAAGGGAGAGGCATCGGCAAACATGGGACTTACAACTGCGTCAGATGCGTGAGTTGGTCTTTTAGGTAGTGCCGATACAGTTCGCAACTGGGCGTGATGCTATTGCCTTCTAGCTTGATGAGCCCCAAGCTTTCAAGTTTGTAAGCTGCGATCGCAGACCACTGTTTCCCGTTGATTGCACTACCAATCGCCATCGGTGCATCAGCCTTGACCAATTGCTGCATTAGGGCCATCAACTCAGGTTGTTGGTTTAGCAGCAAGAGGTATTCCCGCAGGCGATCGCTGTAAATACCAGAAATAGTGGGTGCAGTGTGTAGTAACTGCGCCAGAGAAAGGGTTCCTTGAGTTAGCCAATAAAACGCCATACTAATCAGGTCGGGGAATCCGCCGACGAGCGCCATGAGTTGTGCAACTTCATCCGCAGAAATCTGCGTTAAGCCATAGCGCTGGGCTAGTGTACAAACTTGCTCAGACGTAAATTCTGGCAATCGTAAGGGCAACCCGACATTGAACGGAGACTGGTTCAGGTTCAAAGGTACGTAAACTTCCGTAGAATGCACCAGCAATAGTCGCAGGCGTTGCCAAACCTGTAACTCGGCTGCTTCTTCATGCCAGGAACGCAACAGAATCAGAAAGTCTCGAGAAAGTTGATCATATTCAAAAACACGATGCAGATCCTCAATGGCCAACACCAGGGGCACATCCAGGGCTGCTAGCACATACTCCTGCAAATAAAGGGTTGCACTCATCTTGCTACCCATATCTGGGTCCCAGTATTCATCTAGCAGCGCCATCTGTTGCAACTGACGACTGATATTTAAGCAAAACCACCGCAAGAGTTTGTCTAAGCTTTCAAACACATCGCTATCGGCTTGCTGCAAGTTAATATGCACTGTACGATAGCCTTCTGCTTCACGGGCATAGGCCAAAATGCGTTGCATTAAGGAGGTTTTGCCCATGCGGCGAGGGGCACGGATGCGTAAGAGTGCGCCTGGTTTGCGAATTTCTACATAAGCGAGCGATTCAACGGGTGGACGTTCGATGTATAGCGGCGAGTTGAGGGGAATGGGGCCACCTGGAAAGTCAACAACCTTAGTGGGAAGGGGCGTATTCAAGACATCGGGTGTAGACCGCAAGAAGGAAAAGGTCTGGGTTGGATGTTGTTCCGTTTCAGGGTCGGCGGGGTGGCCGTAATCGTGGGATTCTAGGGTTAAACCAAAGGCTCGGAAGCTCAGTTCCAGTGTGCTTTTGTCTAGTGGTATAGCTCCTTCTAAAATGCGACTCACCGTGCGCGGTGCCAACCCCATGCGATCGCTCAAGTCCTCTAGGGTAAAGCGCTTACCCTCTTTTTCCTCCGTTCCGACAGCCTGGATCGTCGCCTTAAGCCGCTCTATCCCCCGTGTGGTTAGCACCACGCCTCGTTTTCGCTTTGACTGCGGCTGCTCCATGGCACCCCAACTGATAATCTTAAATCCCTATCCTTTGCAGGATGCACTTGCACAAAGTTTATTATATAGCCATCTTTTTGATGGTGTTGTGTTTTGTTGCTTTGACGGGATCTAGGTGAGGGCTACCGCTGCGTTGACAGTTATGATAGGACTTCTTCTTGTAGGGCTAATGTTTGGTGCATGCTGTCTGTTGAGAATGAACTGGCCGATTCTCAGTTTCCAAGGTGGCATGCTTGCCGTGCTGCCAATGTAATCTGCAATGCTTCTCCGGCCATTGGCTTTCCTGTTAGATAGCCTTGAGAAAAGTCACCTGCAAGCTCCTGGATGGTATTCAGTTCTTCTTCTACTTCTATTCCTTCTGCCACAACCTTCATATTCAGTTGATGTGCCATTGTGGTTAATGCTTTGACAATCACTTGGTTGGTATTTTTTTGATGAATATTGCGAACAAAGGCTTGATCAATCTTGATGACATCAAAGGATAAGCTTTGCAGGTAAAGAAGTGAAGAATGTCCTTTGCCAAAGTCATCCATCGCAATGGAGAAACCCAGTTTTTTGAGGGCTTTAATTTGTC
The DNA here is from genome assembly GCA_036704065.1 of Stenomitos sp. Lineage (GTDB taxonomy): Bacteria > Cyanobacteriota > Cyanobacteriia > Thermosynechococcales > Thermosynechococcaceae > JAAURS01. The sequence goes on along the minus strand of DATNQK010000058.1, from coordinate 20,254 downwards.
TTTCTGACCACTCAAAGTCTTTAATCACAATGTCTTCTGTAATTTCCAGTTGAAACCAGCGAGGGTCAACCTGTGTGCGTTTCACAATCTCAGATAAGTCATGAACCAGTGTGTTTTGAAAGAACTGGCTAGGAGACAGGTTGATGGAAAGTCGGATGGGTTGAAAACCAGCGTTGGCAAGGTTTCGTTGATACAAACAGACTTGCTCTACTAGCCACAGTCCGATTTGGGGCATGAGGCCAAACTTTTCGGCAATGGGGATGAAGGTGGCGGGAGAAATCCATCCCTGTTGGCGATGGTGCCACCGCAAGAGTACTTCTGCGCCGATAATCTGTCTTGCAGGGAGCGAAACGATGGGTTGGTAGCGAAGATGCAACTCTTGGTTTGCAAGGGCGGTGCGCAAACTGTTTTCTAGTTCTAGGTCTAACGGAGTTGTATTTGTGCTGGCATGGTTTAACTGCTGGGTATGAAAGACAATGGACTGTGCCTGAGGGGAAGATTCCCCCCCAGATAAGGCATTGCTGCTTAGAGTCAGTAAGTCGTCGAGATTTTGGCCATCCTGAGGATAAAGTGAAATGCCAATTCTTCCAGCAAGGCTTAAGGACTGGTCATCGACGGAAAAGGGTGTTTGGAAGCTTTGCAAAAGCTGCTGTGCTTGGCGAACCACTTCATGCCGATGGGCAACAGGTGGAAGGATGATCGCTAGTTCTTCAGTGCCGAGGTAAGCCAGATAGATGGGTTTGCGCAATTGCTGCTCTAGCCGTTTTGCGATCGCCCGCCATAGCTCGTCACTTTTTTGGTAGCCGAAGTAGGTGTGAATGCGCTGCCAATGCCGAATTTTTAAGCACAGAATCGGTAACAGTTGCGGGGAACTGCCTAAGGACGAGCTGCCTTGTGTGTTGTATTGCTGCACCATGCTCGCAAAGTGTTGTTCCAAGGCACGACGATTGGGAAGACCCGTGAGCGGTTCTTGCAAGGCTTGGGTGTGCAATTGGTGCTCTGCATGTTGCAGACGGCGCACCAGATGATGGGTTTGCTGCAACTGCGCGCGATCGCGTTGAAGGGCCACTTCAATGGCTATTTTGAGGCTTTGTGGCTTAAAGGGTTTGACCAGATAACCGGAGGGATGGGTTTGTTTGGCCCGCTCTAGCGTCGTATCGTCGCCATAGGCTGTCATGTAGATTAAGGGGATATTGAGCTGATGATGGATCTGCTCCGCTGCTTGAATGCCATCCATTGTGCCGTGCAGCATGATATCCATTAAGACCAAATCGGGGCGATCGCTCGTTGCCCGTTGAATCGCATCTTCACCTGAGTCCACAATGGCCGATACCTGATAGCCTTGTTTTTTTAAATTGCGGGAAATGTTTTCTGCTGCGATCAGTTCATCTTCCACAATCAAAACGCTAATGGGTTTAGAGGGCGTAGAAGCTTTATTAATAACGGTGTTCATGAGTTATTGAGGGTTAATAAGCTTACCCTTGTACTGTCTCAATCTTCCCAAGCTCCTTCAAGGAAAGATCGGCCTGATAAGGGATCAGTTTAAAACCGAGATTGATATTGTAGTTGCGAAAAAACCAACTCTAGGGTTGTCCCAGGAGCACTTGTAACACTTAGGGTTGCCCTTAATTGCTGCGATAAAATTCTGACCAGTCGTAACCCCAGCGAAGGTGTGTTTTCCCAGTCCAGGTTAGGCGGTAGTCCGATGCCATTGTCGGTGAGGATTAAGTGCAGTTTGGACGCAGAGTCAAGGAATAGACGAATGTGAACTTCGCCAGAGCGTCCATTGGGAAAAGCATGTTTAAAGGCGTTTGTGACCAGTTCGTTAACGATCAGCCCACAGGGAATTGCCGTTTCAATGTTCAAGATCAGGGGTTCTACATCGAGGATCGGATGAACATCGCCGACTTCCTCTCCAAACGAGAAAAAGAGGTTGTTAATGAGGCGGTGGAGGTAATCGGCAAAGTCGATTTTTCCTAAGTTATCGGACTGGTAAAGTTGTTCGTGAATTAGCGCCATTGCCTGAATCCGCAACTGGCTATCACTAAACAAAGACAACAGTTGCGGATCTTCAATAGTATCGGACTGCAAATCAAGGAGGTTAGAAATCACATACAGGTTGTTCTTAACGCGGTGATGAATCTCTTTGAGCAATACTTCTTTTTCATGGAGCGAAGACTGAATCTGTGCTTCTGCCCGTTTGCGATCGCTAATGTTCCGCACAATGGCCATAATTTGGCCTTCGAGATGCGGCACAATCCGGGCCTCATAATCTTGCTCTCCCAATTGATATTCCACCGTCACCAGCGTATGGGTTTCGCGAACACGGGCGATCGCCCTTTGCAACACTTCGCTCACAGGTTCGGGCATGACGGCTTGAAAAGGCTGTCCTAGAAACTGCTCTGGTGGAGCATACAGATCGGCATCGCAGTGGGCTTTATAGTCCACAATGACATCGTTGGCGGACAGATGAAAAACCAAATCAGGCAATGCTTCAAACAAGGTTTCAAGTTCTCGATGCTTGCGCCGCAGTTCCGATTCGGCACGACGACGCTCGGTAATGTCATTGGCGACATAGATTTTGCAGGCTTGACCATTGACCTCAATGGCTTCGGTGAAGAGTTCAATCGTTTTTGTATCTCCATACTGGGTGCGAAGTTCTACCTCCTGACACCGAAGGGTTTCGGGCATCAGCAGTGGAACCGTAGGAGAGTAGGGAGAACTGGCAGGATGAACCTCCAGAATCATCTCCGTGGGTTGTCCGACAGCCTCTTCCTTGCTGTAGCCAAACAACTGGCAAAAACTGCTATTCACATCCAATATCTTCGTGTCTTCTTGGGTTTCAATCAAAATGGGAGCAGGCGAAAAGTGAAAAAATTGGGCGAAGCGTTGTTCCGAGAGTTTGAGTTCAGTGGTGCGCGCTTCTACTCGCTGTTCTAAGATTTCATTGGTGGTGGCAAGGGTCTGGAAGGCCATTTCCAGCTTTTTGGCCATTTGGTTGAAGGCAAGCGAGAGGGTATGGAATTCTTGAATGCTTTCAGCCGTAACCGTTTGATTGAGTTCCCCTGCGGCAATGGCCTTTGCTGCCGTTTGCAATTGCATGATAGGTGCTGCAATTTTGCGGGCAGTAATTAAGGCTGCGATTGTCGAAATAATCAGAACGCCACCGCAGGCCGCAATGGTCAAATTGAGGTTGGCATCGATCTTCCCCATCACATCCGATTCGGGAACGACGACCACAATCAGCCAATCTAATCCATAGGGATCGTGCCAAGGGGTTGCTTGGACAAACAGTTTCTGGTTGCCGTTGCGAAAGGCAAGTTGCTGAACAGACTGAAGCTTTTGCAGATTTTGGAACCGTTGTTCGAGATACTGGGTTGTGCTGCGGATCAGAGGGTTGGGGCTCTCTCTGCCTTTAAGGCGATGGGCACGACCTTGAACTTGCTTAAACGGCAACTCGCTCCCTGAATTGGCAACCAAGAACCCATTGCGCTCTAGGATAAATGTGGAACCTGAAGGACTGACTTGAGTGGCCCGTAAGAATTCGCCGATTTGAGACAAGATTAAATCGACCCCCAGAACGCCCACGAGCTGTTTCTGCTGGTCATAAATGGGATGACTGGCGGAGATGGAGAGGACGGTCGGTTTGTCTTCCCACTGGTAAATGTTGCTCCAGACAGGCTTTTTCGCTTTTGCTGCATCGGCAAACCACCCCTCAGCTTGAACTGGATTCTGAGACACTTCTTGGCCGATCTGGCGCGTGCGATCGCCTCTGTGGTTAGTCTGGTAGATGTCCATCGCTTTGATGTGAGGGCGACGAGTTTCATTAATCAGCAACTGACCATTGTCTAAGCGTTCAACGCCAATGAACTCGCCTTGGGCATTGGCATAGTTGATATAGCCCACTTCAAAGACCTGCATTTGCTGCCAAAAATAGCGCCCAGTCCGTTGAAAATCGTTCAGGTTTAGCAAACCATCCCGAGATGCAGCGAGATTAATGTGATTAATCTGGTTTGGAGTGGATAAGTAATGATCCAAGTGAGAGATCGTATGCTGGGTTACTTCCGTGCGGAGACGCGAAGCGAGCTGGCGTACTGCTTGCTGACCGTAATGGAAACTCAGTCCCCCTGTAATACTGACCGCAGCAAAGACTTGCAGCAGTGAAGAAAGGGCCAGTAAATTTCGTAACGGAATTTTAGGAAGAGGATGGTTGCCAATACGCATATCCGCAAACAGATTGAAGGTCTGTTTTGACTATGTAAAGCTAGCGCCATCTTTACCAGGAAAGTTCTGCCAGTTAAGCGATGACTTATTACAAAGGCGGATATTTTGAGGGTCAGCCCCCTCAAAATCTGTTGCTGTGCCTCTCTCCCAGGAAAGAGGGTTCTATTCCTGCGATTGACTAAGCTTGGGGAACGGTAATGAAAAATACTTTTTGTCCAATCAGTGGTTTGGAACTAGCGACGGGATAGATCAGGCGATCGCCCACTGATGGCCAATGAATTGATGCCCTTGAAATGCATCCCTGTAAGAAAGAGGTAATATGAAAAACTCGCTCAGTGCTATTGCCATATTATTTGCGATGGCTTCCCTAGGCCAGTCGGCGGTACTGGCTCAATCGGATACTCCCACTCAGGGGCCTAACGGCGCACCAGTACCGGAAGGAATCGGCGCGCCAGGCACAACAGCCCCGAATCAGATGAATCCTGCGACTTGTCAGCCTTCTGCTCCAACTTCAGAAAGACAACAGACTTCCGTGCCAAGTAATCGCCTTGCTTGTAACACGCCTTCTCAAGCGCCAGAGGATGGTACAGGGGGGCAAAGCATGCCTACACCAATCGACAGGAATAGTCCTGATAGAGGCACGACGACTCCAAGTGGGACAACTAGCCCCAGCGGGACACCATAATTGCCAAGGAGCTTACCTACCCTGGATAGGCGCAGTGTCAAGCTCATAGATCAAAACTTGGGTTTAATACCCACAAGTAAGGCTAACTCTAGCCATTTCCAGTAACAATCAACATCCTCAAACCCGATCTCTCGTAGCCATTGCAGTTGGATTTCCATCCCCAGCAATTGGTTAGAGGGATCTTCTGGTTGTTGTTCAATTCCCATCGCGACGCGAAATTGGTGGTGAATGTTTGGTGTGGGAGGAGCAACATGCTCCAAATTGCAAAAAGTACCCCCTGGTTCGAGCAGATCGAACACTTCTGCATAGAGCGATCGCTTGCGTTCGTCGCTGACATGATGAATGGCTAGGCTCGATACAATCGCATCGAAACGTCCTAACGTAGGCAGGGGATTGTCCAGGTTGTGCTCAATGATTTCCACGCGCTCATCTGTGGCAAACTCGGCACGCACTTTTTCCAGCATCAGCGGAGAGAAATCTATGGCGATCGCCTGGGCATCAGGGCGATCAATTTTCAGCAGTTTTAACAAGCGACCATTTCCGGTTCCCAGATCTAAAATACGCTGTACCGTTTTAGGAACCTGATCGAGAAGAACACCTTCCCCTTCAGTGCGATGGGGAAATGTATCTGCTTGCTTTAAGTACCTCAAGGCATGATCTGCCGATGTCCAGAGATTTGTCATCCTACTGTCTCCTCTGCTTAATCCCGCAAGGCTGAATGATGTGCATCAAGGCCATTCGTACCCCTTAGGTATCGTCCTAAGGTCAAAAATATGTGGATGAGTCTTGGCCTTTTGCCTGGGTAAACCTTTGTCTGTATTATCCGTAATACAAAATGTAATATAACGCAGAAGCCTTGATTATTCAATAGGTTTCGGTTTTCTCTGGTGGTTGTAATGGCCTTTCTGTGGTTGTAATCGCTGACAAACTCAATTTCATCGTGCTAGCGTTATTACTCGGAATAGAAAGAAGTTGCTCAGTAACGGTTCAGGTTCTGTACGCCTGACTGGTGCGCCTGTGCTATGCCAGAGCGTGTGCCGCTGTGAACTTTAGACTACTCCTCGACTGATTAGCTCAGAGGTAGAGCGTCCGTATAACCGGAAGGGCGTAGGTTCAATTCCTATATCAGACTCCAAACTGAAAGTTAGCTCATCAGGTAGAGCATCAGACTCATAATCTGACTGTGACAGGTTCAAATCCTGTACTTTCCGCCAACCCCAGCCCTGGGTATGGGCATCTCCTTTGTCAGGAGCCTCTGGTACGGGAGTAATCCCAAGGTGGTTCGAGTCCACTATCTTTTGCTCTGAGGGTACTGGCATTCGGCTATTTTGCGTCATTTGATGGCGAACAATAGCATCAGTCTAAAGGCTAGTGTCATTGCCGCTCGCCTTGGCTTGAGTATGTCCTTTCTGTCTTCTTTCCTGGCCATTGGTTCAAGATGCGATCGCAGGAACGTCATATTTGCGCTCTGAAGCGTTTCAATGGGCTACTTTCGGGTAGCACTGCGGAATGATTCAGTGAACTTAATCCAGCCTAGGAGAAGCAATGACCCGCACTCTTAGCTGAGAATGCTGCTGCTCTCAGAGCCTTAAACATTCTTCAATACGGACTGAAGACGCTGTTGTGCTTCTTCGATCCGATTCATGAAACAGTCCTATGTTCAACACTTTCTATATCAAACCCCACGAGCGGGGTATTCTCTATCGCCGCAGCGATTTCAAACGCATTCTGCCACCCGGTATTCATCGATTGACCTGGGGACTGTGGCGCGTCCAAACTTATGACCTCAATCAGCCTGAAGTAAAGATTGACCATATCGAACTCTTGCTGCAAAGCCATCCTCAAGAAATTGAAAAGCACTTTGTTGTGGTTCGCACGGCTTTCAATGAAGTGGCATTGGTGCGGCTTGGTCAACGGTGGGTTACAGTTGCACCCAATCAACTCCGAGTGTTTTGGAAAGGGTTTATTGAAGTTGAAGCACAACGCTTTAACCTTGAGGATTCTCTAGAGCTTCCCCGTGAATTGGTGCATCAACTCCGCAATACTCCCCCTGAGGGTGTGCAAATGGTGCATATTCCCGAATCGGAAGTTGGGTTGTTGTATGAACAAGGGAACTTTATCCAACCCCTTGAGCCTGGGGAATATGGCTTTTGGTCCTTTGGTCGCAAAATTGCGGTGCGTAATTTTGATCGCACCAATCCGATTCCCAATTTGCCGTTAGAGGAGACCTTGATCGACAAGCACCCTACTTTTGTCGACACTTACTGCGAAAAGGTACAACTCAAGGGCCAAGAAGTTGCCATCGCTCGATACAAAGGAAAGGCGATCGCCATTCTGCCGCCTTGCACGCAGAAGCTGTTCTGGAAAGGGGTTGAGGTTGAGGTGATTGACGTTAATACCCAAGCAAAACTGCCGCCTAGATTGGCGAAAGAACTGGTTTCCAGTTTGCATGATGTGTTTGAGTTGAGTTATAACGCCTTGCATTTCTTGGAAGTTCCTGCTCAACACTTGGGCTTGCTGTATGTCGATGGTGCATTTCAAGAAACCCTGCCGCCGGGTCTGCACGTCTGGTGGATCTTTGGCCGATCCCTTAAGTCCGAAATTGTTGATCTGCGATTACAAACGATTGATATTTCAGGTCAAGAAATTCTCTCGAAGGATAAAGTGTCATTACGATTTAACCTCACAGCAGGGTATCGCATTGTCGATCCGGTGCTGGCGAAAACGCAGCTTGCAGACGTGGAGAGCTTCCTGTACAAGGAGCTACAGTTTGCCTTGCGCGGTACAGTCGGTACCCGAGATCTCGATGCTTTGCTGGAAGATAAAGGCGCGATTGATACGGGAATTTCTGAGCACATCCGTGCGAAGACGGTTCCTTATGGGATTGAAGTCGAGTCTGTTGGCGTGAAAGATATCATCTTGCCTGGAGATATGAAAGATATCCTCAGCAAGGTGGTGGAAGCTGAGAAATTAGCACAGGCCAACGTCATCCGTCGTCGAGAAGAAACTGCTGCGACCCGCAGTATGCTCAATACCGCTAAGGTAATGGAGGATAACCCTGTTGCTTTGCGCTTAAAAGAACTGGAAGTGTTAGAGCGTGTTGCCGAAAAAATTGAGCATATTCATGTCAATGGTGGCCTTGATGGCATCCTGACGGAGTTGATTCGTATCCGTCAGCCTTAAAAGCGATGGGCGAGCTAGGAATTGTTATCCTTTTCTGAAGCTTGCTGCATCGCTTTCTTTGGTTTATCTCTAGCAATGGAGATTTCAAGTTTGCTAGACCGTATTGGTGACTGAAATTGCGATCGCCTACCTTATGTAACTCCTTAAATCCCACTTCCGGCAAACGCTCTTGAGTGGGGTGGCAGTGTTCGTAATTTTTGTGCTTGAGTATTTGTCCTATGCCCCAAGTAAGATTCACCCATATGTGAAATAGATTCCTCCTTTAACCTTTGATAGAAGACAATTAGGATGCAAATGTTAGGCTTAGATTAGGTTGCGTGACGAAGCAAAAATGAAATTTAGCAACCGTTTTTAAGCAGATGCAATGATTCCACTTTGGCTACAAGCAGGTTTTTGGGGATTGCTGGCGGGGTCTGCGCTACTGCTGGGGGCTGCAATTGGCTACTACGCCAAAATTCCGCAACGTGTGATTGCTGCAATTATGGCATTCGGTGCAGGGGTGCTTATTTCTGCCCTTGCGTTTGAGTTGATGGATGAAGCTTATCGACGAGGAGGATTTGACTCAACGGCGATTGGGTTTATTGGTGGTGCAGTAATCTACACATTGGCAAATTGGTGCTTAGCGCATCAGGGCGCACGCCATCGCAAACGCTCTGGGGAACGACAACCAAGTGAAGCAGAAAATAGCGGAAGTGGATTGGCGATCGCAGTGGGTGCCTTATTAGATGGAATCCCTGAATCAATTGCAATTGGTATCAGTATGATTGAGGGCGGTGCTGTGAGCTGGGTAACCGTGGCCGCAGTTTTTCTCTCTAACGTTCCAGAAGGATTATCGAGTGCCGCTGGGATGAAACAAGCAAACCGTTCACTCCGCTATGTTTTTGGTATTTGGGGGACGATTGCATTGGTGTCTGGAATTGCTGCACTAGCTGGCTACTCACTGTTCAGCCATTTTTCAACAGAAGTGATTGCCGCTACCATTGCGATCGCCGCAGGCGCAATCCTAGCAATGATTTCCGACACCATGATGCCAGAAGCATTCGAGCAAGCCCACGACTTTGCAGGATTAGTAACCGTCTGCGGGTTTCTCGCTGCTTTTATATTAAGCAAACTGGGTGGCTAACTTCCGCAAGGAATAGCATTGTTGGCGTAGAGATTTCTTACACGCTATAGGTTTTTCAATCATGTAATCTTTTCTATGAACCCCTTTTTCTTTTTATCTTTAAGCGATTGCTTAGAGGGTGTTTGAGAAGTCGGTAATTATTCTTCTCGCTACATTCGATTCCCCCTGCCCCCTTAAAAAGAGGGGATCTACTCAAGCTTCACGTTTTGAGAGGGAAGAGCATTGGATAAACCGTTTTCGAGGGGTTGCTAATAGGTATTCGTTGTCAGTCAAAGGTTGTGAGGTTACAAGTTTGATCGCCCTAGAGGGCTTCAAATCTGAATATCAGGTCATCCAACATTGGATCCCCCCTTTTTAAGGGGGGCGAAGGGGGGGATCAAGTGCAAAGTTTTTAGCTTTTTAAACACCCTCTTTGGGTTAGTTAAGTTGATTGCACTCTTGTAAATATCGATCAATTGCTTTGTCTAGAGATGGTAGTAAGATTCCCCGTTCACTGCCCAGTACGCTATAGGCCGGACGAGAAGCTGCTAATCCTAGCATTTTAGTGGAACAGGATTGGATTGAAGAAGGATTGAGTCCCGCAAGCTGAGCAGTGTGGCGCGCTAATGCCGCCCATGCGATTTCACTAGGGTTTGTTAAATGCCAAAGTCCACATTCGCCATCAATCAGCAAGTCCAAACTAGCATTAACTAAATCAGGGACATAGGTAGGTGAAACAATGGCATCTTCAGCAGCCATAAATACCTGCCCTGCCTTGAGGGTACGCAGCGTGATCGTGAGAAAGTTGTACTCATCCCAAGGCCCAAAAAATGCACTGGTACGAATCACAAGCGAAGAAGGATGATGGTGCAAAATCCAGCGTTCTGCCTCTGCTTTACTGCGGCCATAAACATTGAGCGGGTCAACAGCATGACTTTCTAGGTAAGGTTGATTGTGTTCGCCATTGAAAACCAAATCGGATGAAAAGTTAATAAGGTTTATATTGCGATCCGCGCAAGCATGGGCCAACACTGCGGCTCCCTTGGCATTAATGTGGTGGCAAAGGTGAGGTTCTTGTTCTGCATCATCTACTCGTACATAACCCGATGCATTAACGACTGCCCAAGGCTGAAGCTCGTCTAATACCTTTGCGACTGCTTCAGGCTCTGTAATATCCATTTCTTGGCGAGAAAGCAAATAGAAAGGAATACCACGCACTTCACATATCCGTGCAAAGGCTTGCCCTAATGTTCCTGTCGCCCCACTAATGAGCAGCGGTGGCGCAGATATTGCCTGGGCTTGCCGACTCCTTTGCGTCTGTCTCATGGCTGGAGTTAGGAGTGCGGTTGCGGATTCTGCATCCGTCCATCCGCCAAGGTTTGTGTCATAACTGACAGGCGGATAACGGAAGCGTTGCGATCGCCGCCACCATCCCGGTAGATCCAGCAGTGGATGAGTGTAGTCCTGACCGTGGGCTAAAGCCTGGATCATCTTGGCAATGGCAGTGCTTCGGGGCAGCGGAGATCGTACGTCAAACACGCCTGGTTCATAAAAATTGTCGTCACGCGTAACCAAGCTGTTCCAGTCATAGGTGCCAAGCAGTGACCAAACGGTTACAGCGCGGATATCTATTGCTTCTGCCTTTAAGGTTTGCGCCACCTGCCAGATTTCTTTCAGCCAGCGCAACTGTTCCTCACGGGTACAGCCTAAATGAGCCTCTGTAATGGCAATGGGCCGCTGGTACCGTGCCCATACGTCTTTTAGCAACTGAGTATGGTCGTAGATGCCTTCGGCACACACCCATACTGCCTCCACATCGGCATATTCATGTTTATCATTGCCACCTTGAGTCGGTTCGGGATAGCGATGGATGCGCTCATCAAGAAAGCGATCGCCACACACATAACGGTTAATGCCCATGATGTTTGGTGGGCAGGCATTGGCCTCAAACCACAGTAACTCTTCCTCTTCCGCCCCCGATTTGCGCAAATAATCCCAAAGCGGATGGGCAGGATTAATGCGCCCACAGAGTAGATCTAAAGAAAGCCAACGGCGATCATTTTCAAACTGAGCCTGATACGCAAGTAAAGGAGTGCTGAAGGTGATGCCTAAATCTTCCGTTTGCACCAGTTGGGCCTGAGGATTAACCTGTCGAATGGCTTGCATCGCCAAGATAGTACCTCGACACTGATTCAGCAGGGTTTGGATAAAGGTTGCATCATCATGACCATGAGGGTACCAGTGACCATATAACCCACTAAAACGGGCTGTGGTAAGTGGTTCATTAACAGGAGTGTAATGGCTAAGCCACGGGTACCGCTGTGCTACGGCCAAGGCATAGGCAGCTAGCTTTTCTGGAAATTCAGGATCGACCAAGCTTGTATAGCGAGGCCCGCTGCCATGATGAACTAACCCAGCGATGGGGCGGATTCCTAGGTCATCTAAATAGCGCAATCGTTGATCGGCCCAAGTCCAGTCGGCTTGCGCGAGACCATTAGGCGCAATCCGTTCCCACAAGATGGGATAGCGGATGGTTTGGATGCCTAATGCTGCAAACTGATCGAGATCTTCTATCCGTGTATCATGCCCGTTGCGTTCGAGCTGATCGAAATAGCGATCGCCCACCCGATTCACTGTACATTCAATGCCACCCCACAATTCGAGTGGTAGCCTCTGTGAGGTTTCCATAGCTTGCTCCTCTACCTTAACTAGGTAGGTTGTTAAATAAATTCCATTTCCTCGCTCGCGTCTAAGTGGATGAGAGAGACTTTCCGTTTGATTGGGCTGGCTTATGAGAACTGCTGGATGTGCCTAAAGGCGCTGTAGGCAGGTTGAGAGGAGACGTATTTAACCCGCGTGGGCTTGGAGCCTTAGTGGCGGTCTTTTTGGCCGATTGGCTCTCATCTTGGGGATGCCAGCTCGGACGCATCGTCAGTTGCGCATAGAGCGCTAAGGCTTGGGCTACCACCTGATCCATGTTGTAGTACTTATAGGTTGCTAGGCGCCCAACGAAGTGAACATTGGGTGTGGCATCTGCCAAAGCCTTGTACTGCTTATAAAGCTCCATATTTTCAGAGCGAGGCACAGGATAGTAGGGATCACCCTCTGCTTGGGGGTATTCGTACACCAAGCTGGTTTGTGGGTGCTCTTGTCCCGTCAAATACTTGAATTCTGTAACCCGAGTATAGAGATGCTCGTTCGGATAATTGATCACAGCTTGGGGTTGGAAAACTGGCTGGTTTAGCGTTTCATGCTTGAACTCAAGGGAGCGATAGGGCAGCTTTCCATAGCGATAGTCAAAGAACCCATCTACAGGTCCTGTATAAATCATTTCTCGGAAGGGAATAACGTCCTGGATTTCCCGATAGTCTGTGTTGAGCATGACTTTAATGTTGGGGTGATCCAACATTGCTTCAAACATCCGCGTGTAGCCGTGGAGCGGCATTGCCTGATATGTGTCGGTAAAGTATCGGTCATCCCGATTGATGCGGGTTGGCACGCGAGCTGTGACAGACTTATCCAGTTCTGAGGGGTCAATGTCCCACTGCTTGCGAGTATAGTTGCGGAAAAACTTCTCGTATAACTCGCGACCTACCTTGCTCACCACAACATCTTCAGAAGTGCGGATTTGTTCTTTTGGTTCAGCGACAGAAGCAAAAAACTCCGTCAGCTCAAAGGCAGTTAAATTAAGGCCATAGAGCTTATTAATTGTGTCTAGATTGATGGGCATGGGTACGAGTTGACCATCTACGCTGGCTAAAACGCGATGTTCGTATCGTCGCCACTGGGTAAAGCGTGAGAGATATTCAAATACCTCACGGGAGTTGGTATGGAAGATATGTGGGCCATATTTATGAACCAAAATTCCGGCTTCATTATAATGGTCATAAGCATTCCCACCGATATGGTTGCGGGTATCCACAACCAATACCTTATTGTCGTTTTGGCTTGCAAGTCGTTCTGCCAAAACACTTCCGGCAAACCCTGCTCCAACAATGAGATAGTCGAACATAGCGTTATTCCTTGCCACAAATATAAGTAAATTTCTAGGGCGTAAATCCTACTCCTTTAGCCTCGTTTAAGAGCCGTTAAAGTGCGGATTCAGCTAATTCATTAGATCTAAAAGAGGGTTGTTGGCTAATCTCCCATCTTGCTTGACCCAGGATTTTGCCTTCAATTAACTCGTGCATTGCCTGCCAAGTTAAATCCCAGGAAGTTTGTGCCAGAGCCATATCCACTTGGCTCAACCATTCAGAAGATGTTTGGGAGCGCTCAAGGGCTGAGGCAATTTCCTGTACAAAGTCAGGCACCGTATCGGCGATCGCAACGAGACCTTCATCGCCATAGTGACGCACCACATCTTGAATGGAAGTGGAAACTACGGGTCTACCGGCAGCCAAATACTCAGGTGTTTTGGTTGGGCTAATAAAGCGGGTAGATTCATTACGGGCAAAGGGCAGTAGCGCTACATCCCACCCGGCTAGATACCGGGGTAATTCTTGGTAAGACTTGCTGCCTAAATAGTGGATATTCGGACGATTCGGCAGCATTTCAGGATCAATTTTGATCACTGGCCCCAGAATCACAAGGTGCCAATCGGGTCTAGCCTGAGCGATGCCATCGAGCAACTCTAGATCCATGCGTTCGTCTATGACACCGTAGAATCCTAGGCGAGGATGAGGAATGAGTGCTTGATCCTCTGGCTCTTCTTCTAGGACTCTCGCTTGAGCAAAATGTGGTGCATCAATACTGCTGGGAAAGGCATGAACGCTACTATGCTGGTGTTGCTTAGCCTCATAAAGGCTATACCCCCCCGTAAAGACTAAATCTGCTTTTCTAAATAATTCAGCTTCTCGCTCTTGCAGCTCTGGAGGCGCATTCTTAAAGGCCGACAGCTCATCCATGCAATCATAGATAACGGCTGAAGCCTCGCAGTGATGCGTAAAAGGCATTGCCATTGGTGTGTAATACCAAAGGATAGGAGATTGGATGTTAGCTTCTGTAAACAGAGCATCGAGTAATAATTTCTGAAGGGTGACAACGTGCTCTGCTTTTACACTCTTTGGTAAATAGGGTACGGCAACCCAAACACCACATTCGCGTTTACTCAAATCTAAATAACATAGATCACTGGCGCTATGGAGTGGCTCCTCAATATAAAATACCCTGCGCGATTGAGCGCAGCGGCTGAGTAAGTGCTGGGGACGCTGATAGACCCAATCCCAGCGTAGATGAGAAAAACAGACCAGATCGTGATTCTCAGGAAAAGGAGATTCTAAAACAGTTTCTTCAGGCCACTGAATGTGAGATTGCAATAGATCTTCTATTAGCTGATCGGGCTCACTTGAAGGGCTGTTCATGACTTCACTTTCGTTTTCCATGTGGTTGGTCAGAAAATGACTAAAATTTGACATTATTACCTCATTTTTTTGATAATTGCTGAGATGAGTGACTAGCAATATCTCTGAAAAATTAGAGAAAAATTGAAGGATATTACATCCCTGTAAAGAGCCTAAAAAATCTTTTTGAAGCTGATATTCGTGATATTTAAGGAAAGATTATCGAGTTCAGTTATTGGTAAAACTTTCCATTTTATTCACTTTTCTTAAAGTCTCTTTTTTTAGATAGTATCATCCCAAATCTATTGAAGAGTCTACCAGAAGAGAGGTTTTGAGATGATTAATGCAAGAGGTATCAATTTGGATGCTTAAAGATGTCCGCTTGTTTAGCGATAGTATAGAGAAAATGATCTTAGTTTCTCTCATGAGATGGAATGCTGATTTCTCTGGCTCAATTGGAAATCATTTGAGTGGATTGGCTGGACTGAGGCTAACGTATCTCCTTCGACAGTGTTGGAAATGATTTAACCTTATTTCTCAGGACTAAGTGTTTAATATTTTTTTGATAAATTATTTATTGGGAGATATATCACTTTAGCTTTGAGATTAAAATGATTTGAGATTTGAGAATTTGATTGATGAAGCTTGCTATCTAAATAATTTTTGCGTTAGCCTTTAATGATATGTTCTTGTTAGAAAAAATAATCGTTCAGTGATTGCCTGGTGATTTTCGTTTTGATTAGAATATTGATTTTGGGTAATAAAGAAAATAGACTACTGGAAACCTTTGTCGTCCAGATAGTGGGATTTAGGTGACTAAAATTTGGCCATTATAGCCAGCTTGGTTATAGCGGTTGAGGACTGCTTCAGCAATTGGCTCTGTTTTACCTGCCTCAATCAGTGCTACACAGGCTCCTCCAAACCCAGCGCCAGTTAATCGTGCGCCAAACACACCAGATGTTTCTTGAAATATCTTGACGAGTTCATCTAGAGCAGGGACAGATACTTCGTAGTCATCTCGTAAGCTAGCGTGAGAGGCATTCATTAATTCTCCGAAGGCTTGAGCAGAAACGCCTGCTAATGCTTCCTGAACTCGGTTATTTTCGGTAATTACATGCCGAGCACGTTGACGTAGGGAATTTGGTAATAACTCTGCTGTTTGGGGATCGGTAATGTCTCGTAATGCTTTCACGCCCAGTTGCTGAGCTGCCAAAGTGCATTCTTCGCGTCGTTGGTTATAGCCACTGTTCACGAGCGATCGCTTGATGCCGCTATCAATCACAACAATCTCTGCCCCTGCGGGAAAAGGCAGAATGTGATGTTCTAGGGTACGCGTATCGAGAAACAACAGGTGGTCTGTGTCAGCAAGGCTGGAAGCCATTTGGTCAAGGATGCCACAGTTGACACCGGCATATTGAATTTCTGCTTGCTGTCCCAATTGGGCAATTTGCACATCCGTTAAATTTAAGTTCAGCAAGGATCTCAAAGCTCGCAGTGCTGCAACTTCCAAGGCGGCACTACTGGATAAACCAGAGCCTATAGGTACTGAAGAGGTGACAAATACGTTAAGGGGCGGAATAACATGTCCTTCTTGTTCTAATATCCGAATACAGCCATTCAAATAGCGAGCAAATCCTTGGGGTGCTGGTTCTGAAGGTGCAATATCCACCCCTTGTTGTAAGTTGGCGGAATAGAAATGGTGATAGTTATTAGTGCTGTACCCCAGGGCAACGGTCGTCTGCTGAGGAATTGCAGTGGGTAACACAAAGCCATCGTTATAGTCTGTGTGTTCTCCGAGTAAGTTCACTCGACCAGGAGCACATGCTTCAACTTCCGGTATTGCGTTGAAAATTCCTTGAAAATCTACCATTGTTCCACTAGGACAGGTCGAAGCTGCCCCTCAATTTTGCCAAAAGTAAGGATAGAGCCAACCCTGATATGCTCATGGCTATCTTCTAGGCTACAAGTTCCCGTGTAGTTGGTATCAGGAATTAGAGTAATACAGGCGATCGCCAACTGTGCCGCAACAGAATGCTGTAGGCCAAGCGTTGCAATGACTTCCTCTGCAATTGCCCATCCAAAGCAATTAGTATTGTTTAAATAAATATATTTGAATTGTACTTCTGAAAAAAATGATTGCATTGACTTTGACTTGATAGAAATTTTTGTGACTGAGTTAATGGGGTTAGCAATATCGGTTTTATAAAAGTTGAACAATATTTTTTTGATTTAACCTCAAAACTATGTCTTAGCTTAGAGATTATAAGAAGCTTTAATCCTCGATTTGGGAGAGAAAATGAAAATTATTACCATCAATAATTCGACTCTTATACCCCTTCAAGAGTAGTATAAGAGTCGTATGAAGTGTTTGGATGTACTAGAAAATTCTGTCATCTAAACGTTGTATGACTAATGCATCAGATGTAGGACATCCCGTAGAACGCTATATCCTGCTGCATCCCACAGAAGATAGGCTGCGAACCCAAGCATGGCGAGGCGACCGTTCCATAGCTCTTGCTGAGGCGTCCAACCGATGAGCCAAGCATTGCGATCTACGCCATTGTAAGCCGGAGAAAATCCACTCTGTTGTTGAGCCATTTTTCGTGCTTCTGAAGCATTAGGCGCTTCAGCGATGGAAGTTTGAGAGGTTTCACTTTGCATGACAATTCAATCCTTTGAGATATCGATGGGGAAATGAGTAAATGTGAGCTATCTTTTTTCAAAAGTCAACTGAAGCAGTCTTTGAAAAAAGTCAAGACTTAATCAAGCTCTTTAACCCTGATTAGAAGGGATAGAATAACAAATCTGGGAAAAAGGCATTGATTACTGCCCAGACTGAAAACGCAACAGAAATTGCAATAACAGCTAGAACAGGTGCTAAGGAAAGATAGCGGCTAAAATAGCCCGGTTGATTGTTTGCTTTTGCCATGAGAGTATCCTCCAAAAAATGTTTACAAACTGTTGGCGATCGCAGTTGGTGAATTGGTCTTTGTTAAGAAACCTGAGAAGGGGGCAGCTTTTAGGAAACCGTAATTGTAGGCAATCCCCGCAGTAAGCAGATTCAGCCACACATTATTTCCATAAATTGGCATGATCCCAAATAAAGTATTGGCGTGAGGAATTAACCCTAAAACGCCGATTCCTACGTAGAGAATCGCAAAGATGCGATTGAAAATGATTGCCCCACCAAGGCTGGTATAGGCTGCAATTCCCCAAATCCCGACAAGGATGTGAATTGCATTATGCAAGTAATTTGTGGGAAACAATCTGAATAGATAGCCGTAGGAGAAAACAAGAGAGTGCTCTGGTGCGATTGAAACCAAACTGGGTACAAATCCAGCAAGGCCAATCAGGAGAAAGAACATCCCTATTGCCAAGGCACAATAGCGAATTTTTATTGCGTCAGATGATTGTTGCATAGTGTTCTGCTGAGAGTACGTTGAGTTGATGAAAGGTTGCATCCAACCAAAGGGCTGTTAAGAAATAGTATGGAATGGTTATAAATATTGCCTTGATCTCCCTGTTGCGTTCTAACAAGCAAACTTGAAAAAGAAACAAATAATTTGCTATTTATTTCTATTCAATTTCAAAAGTCAGGTTAGAGAAGATTAAAGGGTAATACCTTCCAAACGATTTCTAATTGGCTTTATGAATCCATGTGTTAAGTACCCTCGTGATGTAGTTACTCTGAGGGTGATTAAGAGTCTATTTAGGCAATCAATGTTTGCCTACTCTATATGTACTATTTAAGAATATGCTGAGCGTAAAGTCCTCATCCTTAGGTTCAGTTTAACTTAACCTTATGTCTGCCTAAGAGAAGGGTTAAGGCGTAGTTCAAAAGATAAATATGTTTGTTTTGCTCTCATGAAGAACAACAAACTTGTGTGGATTTTTACTTGTTATCTTGCTAATTTCCTTTTATGAAGAGCAACTTTCTATGCCAGTTATTGATGAATTCTCTGTTTTAAATAAAATGGCTTAGCTTAATATCAATTGTTTTAATCATTCAGTATTGTTTTATCTGTTTCTGAACAAAATGACATTTATGATGTCTGTACCGTTTGGTCTAAATTGACAGGAATTGCCTGAAGCTCTTTGGCCTTTTCCTCAGGCAAGGTATCACTGGCAAACATTCCCGCTGCGAGTTCCGTCCCCGCTAAATATTTCAGTCTGTTAGATGTGCGGTAGGGAGGGTAAAACTCAGCGTGTAGATGCCATTCTGGGTGAGGTTTGTTGTCTACTGGTGCCTGAAACCATGCCATTAGATATGGAAATGGGCGATTCCACAAGCCGTCATATTTTAAGGTAATGGTTTTGAGGGCTTTCGCTAGTCCTGAACGTTGCTCTGGGGTTAATGCTTGAAATGTTTCAACGGGCTGGATGGGAGCAATCCATACTTCGTAGGGGTAGCGTGCACAGACTGGAATGAAGGCCATCGCCCACTCATCCTGATACAAAATGCGTTGGTTATCTTCAATTTCTGTTTGGATGAAATCTTGTAACAATCCCCGATGATGCTGTTGATAATACTTGAGTTGACGTTCACCCATTTCTTTGGGCACAGGCGGAATGAAAGGATAGGCATAAATTTGACCGTGGGGGTGGTGTAATGTTACGCCTACCTCAACGCCTTTGTTCTCAAAAGGCAAAACATACTGAATTTGAGGATGCTCGCTGATTATACGGGTGCGATCACCCCATACTTCAAACAGCAATTCTATGTGATCTAGCGGCAGAGAACTTAGAGAAGCTTCTGGGTTTTGTGTAAACACAACCACTTCGCATGCGCCATTGGCAGGTAGCGTTTCAACCACTTCAACGGGCGGATTTGTCGCCGACAGAATTAAGGATGGAAAACGGTTATCAAATACCGCAATATCATAATTGCCCTGGGGAAGTTCCGTCGGGAATTCTGGGTCTGTAGTAGGGGCTAATGGGTTGTACTGGGGGGGCGGCATAAATGTCCGCCCCTGACGATGACTAGCATAGGCAACCCACTCACCCCGCAACGGGTGCCAGCGTAGATGAGGATTGGCTTGTATTGGATCGCTGCTGGGACTAGTCGCAGTAATCCCCGCCGCAATGGGTTGTCGGCTGTAAAGCGTGAGTTTGCGTCCGTCGGGTTTTAAGAGCGTCTGAAAATGCATCTTCCATTTGGGGCCATGCGACCTTGACCGCTTCTAAAAGCATAGTATTCTCATCTTCTACATTTCCCCTGCCTAAAGTGGCAGATGCGATCGCCTCTAAAGGAAACTTAGGCGTGCGATCTGCATACAATAAACCGTTGGCTTCTTGGAAAGTATCGGTGAGTTGGGTATAACAGAACCCACTGAACATTTCTACCTTATTGACCACCTGTAGAAGCGCTGTATATTGCAACTGAAACTCAGACACATTCTGAGAGCGAGTATAGCCCCAGGTTTGGGTATATTCTTCTGGCTTGGTGTAGGCGATGCCACCAAACTCTGTCAGCATAATGGGCTGCCCGTTATGGGGATATCCATCTAAGGTCAACACACGACCCCCTGGACGCTGATGTGCAAACAAATCGGAGAGCTTCACTTCAGGGCCATAGCGCTTTGCTAAACGTAGTGGCTTCGTATCATAGTCATGGATGGCTAGGATGTCGGTTGCTGTGCTTTCCCAACCATCGTTGCCAATCACAGGACGGGTGGGGTTAAGTGCCTTCGTCAGATGGTAGAGTGCTTGTACGCAGTGCTG
>DATNQK010000057.1:0-2045 GCA_036704065.1 Stenomitos sp. | reverse complement strand
GGGGAGGACGTTTGTCGGCTGCATCAGAAAGTCCAACCATCGCCAGGTGATCACGGGTGATCGCTCGCTTTTCCGCTTCGGTTTTTTGCGGATAAACCGTATCGACAGCCAGGTAGATATTTTCAAACGCAGTCAGCCAAGGCAGGAGAGCATAGCCCTGGAATACCACCATGCGGTCAGGCCCCGGTCTGGCAATGGGTGTGCCGCGCAGGGTGACAGAGCCAGAGGTCGGAGTATTGAACCCAGAGACCATGTCGAGGAGGGTTGATTTGCCGCAACCGGAGTGGCCAATTACGCAAATAAACTCACCTTCAGCCACCTCTAAGTTGACATCGTTGAGAACTGTATAGGGGCCGTTGGAGGTGGGATAAACTTTGGCCAGATCTTGGATGCTTAAGAATCCCTGACTCACAGGCGTTTTTCTAGGGAGGGTAGAGGTCATGGCAGCAGAAGACGTAAAGGTGTTCATGGAACCGAAACTCCCGATTGCAAAGGGCATTGGAGAGCAGAGAATGAGCGTTTGCTAGGCAGCGATTACGGGTCTTGCATCTAAGATGATATCTGCGGTGGTGAAGTCCCGTTTAATGCTGAGGCTATTGAGATAGCCAATGGGGTCTTCCGCATCAAAGCTAGAGCCATCGAAGAGTTTGACTGAGCCTTTGCTGTAACTCAGTTGCGACAGTTCTAACTCCCGCGCTGCGGTACTGAATACACTCACCCGACAAATGCGTTCTAAAATTTCAACCCAATTGCGTGGGAAAGGCGTATCGCCCCAACGAGCGAGTTGCACCATGTGCCATAGCTGCTCTGTACGGCTGGGACGGTTTGCGCCTTCGCCGAAAAAGAGGTGGTGGGAATATTTCACCGTTGAGGTATCGGGACGGTTAAGTTGGATGTATTGGGCCGACATGCCAACATATTCCCGTTGCGCCAAGATGTTGCAAACTTCGTCGCTATTGGCTGGATCGTTACAGTAACGGCAGGCATCGAGCAGGGCTTTAACCAAGGCAATGTGGGTGTTGGGATAGGCGTTGGCCCAATCCTCGCGAACACCTAAGACTTTGCCAGGGTGATTTGGCCAGACTTCTAAGTCGGTGGCCATGACGGTGCCTACACCATCTAATTCAGCTCGCAAGTTCCACGGATCGCCAACGCAGAAGCCATCGATGGTACCTGCTCGCAGGTCCGCGACCATTTGCGCAGGGGGGATGGTCTTTAAAATCACGTCGCGGTCGGGGTCGATGTTGCCTGCGGCGAGCCAGTAGCGCAACAGCAGGTTATGCATAGAGGAGCGATGCACAATCCCCAAGCGGTGGGGTTTGTCGGCTGTCCGTTTCAACAGAGCGCGGAAGTCGTCGAGGGTTTCTACACCTTGCTCGGTGAATCGCCGCGATAGGGTGATGGCGTTGCCATTGCGGTTAAGGGTAAGGGCTGTGACTACGGGCAGCGGCTTCTTGTCCCGTGCGCCTAACGTTAGCCATAGAGGCATCCCAGAAGGCATTTGCGCCGCATCTAAGAAGCCACCGCGCATGCCGTCGGTAATGCCGCGCCAACTGGTTTCCCGCACGAGGTTGACTTCATCTAAGCCATGTTTGGCAAAGAAGCCCTTTTCTTTGGCGATCGCCAAGGGAGCGCAGGCTACGAGGGGAACGAAGCCAATATCGAGGTTGACCTTCTCTAGTCCGTGGCGGGCAACCACTTGGGTTTTACGGGCACGCAGTTGTTTGACCCGTTTTTGTTGATTGAGGAAGTAAATCATCTCACTGCGGAGGCTATAGTAGCTGGGATGTTCTACAACGGCCATGCGCTTGCGGGGGCGAGGAATATCCACTTCCAAGATTTGGCCAATCTTGGAGCAGGGGCCATTGGTGAGCATCACAATGCGATCTGATAGCAGCACAGCTTCGTCTACATCGTGGGTAACCATCACGGCTGTGACTTGGTTCTCTTCGCAGATTTGCATGAGTTGCTCTTGCAAATTGCCCCGTGTTAAGGCATCCAACGCACCGAAGGGCTCGTCTAGGAGTAACAGTTTGGGGCGGATG
>DATNQK010000056.1:0-3753 GCA_036704065.1 Stenomitos sp. | reverse complement strand
GCTCCAAACAGGCGATCGCCGCCAAGCGTTGCTCAATTTCAGCGCTGCTTCGATGTGCTGAAGGTGGAGCCTTAAGATTGATACCCTAGAGGCAGAACCCTTAAGATAAATCAGAGAATTTCTATCACGATTGCTGGTATTTATTTGGTATGGCATCTACTTACTCTTTCGATATTGTGAGTGACTTTGATCGGCAAGAGCTTGTCAATGCCGTCGATCAAGCTGAGCGGGAAATTAAAAGCCGCTACGACCTCAAGGACACCAAAACAACCATTGAGCTGAATGCAGATAACCTTGTGATTCAGACAGACAGCAACTTTACCCTGGAGGCAATCCATTCAATCCTCCACATGAAGGCAGGCAAGCGAAATCTTTCGCTCAAAATCTTCGACTACGGTAAAGTCGAGTCGGCGAGTGGCAATCGGGTGCGCCAGGAAGTTACGCTGAAGCGCGGCTTAAATGCAGAAATTGCCAAGCAAATTTCTAAACTGATTCGCGACGAATTCAAAAAGGTACAGGCCTCGATTCAAGGCGATGCCGTGCGGGTTTCTGCTAAATCAAAAGATGAGTTGCAAGACATTATTCAACGCTTAAAGCAAGAAGACTTGCCTGTAGCGCTCCAATTTACCAACTATCGCTGAGCGGGTGTTTCTACAGGCTGCGAAACCCTCTAGGATCACTATTAGAGATCTGATTAAACATTATGCTGCGCAAAATTTCACTCGCAACGCTGGGGCTAACGGTCGGGGGAACAATGACCGTTGCAGCCATCTTGGCCTATATTTTTGAGAATGCAACCATTAACCTCATTGGCTTTAGCTACGGCATTCCGATTCTCTTAGGCGGACTGGCGTTCAAGATCACAGAACTAAAGCCGTTGCAGCCAACCCAGACTGCCTCCGCTGAAGTGCTAGCATTGCGAGAGGCTCAAGCAACCCAAACCCAAAATCAGGTCCGCAAGGATGTTACGCGATTTTGGTACGGGCAAGATGCCCATTTGGATACTGCACTTAAAAAAGTAGGGTTAGGGCCATCAAAGGAAGCCCAGCCCGTGTTAACAGGGTTCCGTGAAACTCAAGTGAATGGGGCCTATGCGTTGGTGCTAGAGTTTTCCTCTCCTGGCCGCACTTTTGATCAATGGATGCAAAAACACGAAAAGATCGAGAAGTTTTTTGGCCCTGGCATTCGAGCCCGTATTACCCAGCCCCAAGACGATGAGATCGAATTGTCGCTGATTAGCGATCCAGCCAAAACTGAGACGGACACTGCGGTTCCGGTTGAGTCGGTTTAGCAAAGGTTAAGACCTAAGGTTGCGCCGTAGCGTGGGGCGAAAGGAGCGGGGTCTCGTGCAAGATGCCCCGCTTCAAGCAGGAATGAAATAAGCGGGGGCCTCTATGGATCAGTTGGAAAAAGATGTGACGCAGACGCTGCAACGGTACGAACGGTTTGGCATTGATTTAGGGCTAGATCGCATTTTATGGCTTTTGGAGCGTCTGGGCAGTCCCCACCATAGAGTGCCGATTTTGCATGTAGCTGGGACTAATGGCAAAGGTTCAGTCTGCGCCTATTTGTCTGCCATTCTGACGGCAGCGGGTTATCGTGTGGGGCGCTATACTTCGCCCCACTTGGTACACTGGACCGAGCGCATTTGTATCAATGAGCAGCCCATCGCGGTAGATCGATTACTGTCGGCACTGGCAAAGGTTGAAGCAGTCATTGATGGCCATCAACCCAGCCCAACCCAGTTTGAAGTATTGACGGCTGCTGCTTGGACAATTTTTGCGGAAGCAGAATTAGATGTGGCTGTGATTGAAGTGGGCTTAGGGGGCCGACTAGATGCAACCAATGTGTGCGATCGCCCTTTAGTCAGCATTATCACGTCCCTAAGCCGCGAACATTGGCAACGGTTGGGGCCAACCCTCAGTCACATTGCACGAGAGAAGGCAGGCATTCTCAAAGCAGGGTGTCCTGCCATCATTGGCCCTCTCCCTGATGAAGCGGCCCAGGTCGTACGAGAGCGCATTGCGGCGCTCGGTTGTCCTGCCATTTGGCCCTCTCCGGCTCAACTTCTGCCGCAGGAGCGTTCTGCACAGGGTTATCCCTTAGCCAAAGTGGGTGAGGTTACTTATCCGCTCCCGTTGCTTGGAGCGGTGCAGCAAACCAACTCAGCCTTGGTGATCGCCGCAATTGAAGTGCTGCAAACCCAAGGCTGGAACATTTCGACCACCGCGATCCAAACGGGGATGGCCCAAGCCCGCTGGCCAGGCAGACTGCAATACAGCGAATGGCAGGGAATGCCCCTTCTCATTGATGGGGCCCATAACCCAGCGGCGGCCAAGGCATTACGGCAGTATGTGGATCAAGTTCATCGCGGTCCCGTTTGCTGGTTGATGGGGATGCTGTCTACCAAGGATCATGCCGATATTTTTCAGGCCTTACTGCGACCAGGCGATCGCCTAATGTTGGTTCCCGTGGGCGA
Source organism: Stenomitos sp. (assembly GCA_036704065.1). GTDB lineage: Bacteria > Cyanobacteriota > Cyanobacteriia > Thermosynechococcales > Thermosynechococcaceae > JAAURS01. The sequence goes on along the minus strand of DATNQK010000056.1, from coordinate 1,274 downwards.
TCATAGTTCAGCCCAACCAACCGAACTAGCCGCACTGGCCCAGTCAACCTGTGAGGGACTCGCAAGTTGTGATACCGCAGAGACCCTGATCGAGGGACTGCAACAGCTACAGCGCACTGCCACGTCAACCGACTTTACAGTGCTGTGTGGATCTTTATATTTAATTGGAGAATTTTTGAGATTGAGCCATCTTGAGGGCGCGATGTTATCCTAGCGCTGAGGAACCCCCGTAGAAGGGTACTAAACCTTTCGATAGAACCTTCTACCGCTTAAAACAGTCGATAAATCAGTGCTTATGCGTTCGTTACATCGCTCTTTAAATGCCTTCATCCGTCCAGCGCTGCTCTGTTCCGCAACCTTGGGATGGATGGTTTTAACCGCGAGTGTGCTCCCTCAAGCTTGGTCCTCCACACCTACCCGTACAGCAGCAGCCCCTCCAACGCGAATCATGCCCCTGGGAGATTCCATTACGCAGGGCAATAAAGCGCAGAACAGTTATCGGCGTTCACTATGGCGGATGCTCAAACAAGCCGGCTACGCAGTTGATTTTGTGGGGTCGCAGCAGACCAATCATGAGGGCCCACCCCCTATCCCTGACTTCGATTTAGATAACGAAGGGCATTGGGGATGGCGTATTGATGAGATTTTGACCCAGTTACCGACTTGGGCACGCCAAGCACGCCCAGATATTGTGCTGGTTCATATGGGCACCAATGACTTAGCGCAGCAGCAAGATCCGGCCCAAACCATCGCCGAACTCAAACAAGTGGTGCAAAATCTTCGGCAAGCAAACCCGCGGGTCAAGATTTTAATGGCTGAAATTATCCCCCTTGTAGGTAATAATGATCGCTTTGCTGCGTTTAACCAGCAGGTGCGTCAACTGGCGCAATCTCTTTCCACTTCAAAATCCCCTGTGATTACTGTCGATCAATTTACTGGGTTTCAGGCCGAAGCAGGCAAAGACACCTTCGACGGCTGTCACCCCAACGACTCAGGCGAACAAAAAATGGCTACGCGTTGGTTTACAGCACTGCGATCGCTGTTATAAATCGCTCTTATCGCCAGTGCCTATACGGACAAGGTCGGTTTTCTCACTGCCGGATTACAGGCAGAAACGATATAACAAGAATGTAACGATTTCTTAAGTGTCGTCCCATGCCTCCTTCCACCTCTGTCTCGCTGAGCCAACCCACGCTTCAAGATTCGCTCGCAGGTGTCGAGGAACAGTCCCCTACTGCATCAAATCAAGCGGGTGCTCAAATACAGCTTCAGCC
>DATNQK010000055.1:0-2323 GCA_036704065.1 Stenomitos sp. | reverse complement strand
CTGGGCTGCCTGGGTGGGCTTCGCCATCGGTCTGGGCCTAGCTGGCTGCCAATGGGGATTGTTTCAGCTAGGCTGTGCTGACCTACTCCGCAGCAGCCTAACCGTCGGGGCATGGATTATGGTAACTGGCGGACTTCACCTCGACGGCGCAATGGATACCGCCGATGGTCTAGCAGTTCCCAATCCAGAACGCCGCTTAGAAGTCATGAGCGATAGCCGCACTGGCGCATTTGGGGTAATGGCAGCCATCCTTGTGATCTTGCTCAAGGTGAGCGCCATGCAAGACCTACAAGTTTTGCAATTTTACGGGTTGGTTTTATCTACTGTTTGGGGTCGGTGGGCTCAGTTCTGGGCGATCACCCGTTATCCCTACCTCAAAGCAGAAGGCAAAGGTGCCTTACATCGGCGTCATCTGCAACTGCCACAAGATCTGTGGCCTAACATGCTCTTGCTAATGACAATTGGCAGCATTGCTGTTATTTTTCAGCCCTTGGCTTGGCCCATCCTGATCAGCCTCCTTGTGGGCAACTGCATCATCGCTTGGATGGTGAGTGCATGGTTTCAGCACCAGCTTAAGGGCATGACAGGCGATACTTATGGTGCAATTGTGGAGTGGACAGAAGCCCTCACAATTTGTTATTTCAGCATTTTGACGAAATGATGGCCTTTAGATTACCATCATACTAAGGGCATTACCATCTTAAAGCCCTAGCCGTATAGTGCAATGCATAATTAAGCAGCAGATCACGGTTTTAGATCAATCTGCTGGTATGCAAGCCACCACAGATTTTGCAGCCTTTGCTTTTTCATCAAGTTCTCCCTCCCATTGCGGCTGACTGAGATAGTGAGCAATGGCTACTTCTGCAAGGTGTGCACCTTCAATAGCCTCAACTGTTTGTCAAGCGTTTTAGATCCAGCGGCTCTAGCATGTTCGCCTCTTTTCACAGCGAGATGCTCGAAGTCTGTCTAGGATGGCTTAGTTATCCCAGTGGGAATTCTAGTCTTAACATTGCTCTAGCGACAGACAGTTTCAACGGTTTTACCCCAACTCAATACAGCATATTGTTCAGCTCCTTGCCTTAACCTGAGGCGTCTTAACGAGGTCTGTAGCTGAAGCGTATAGAGGAATTTTAATGTCCAAACAAATAATTATTGCAGAGCAGCATCGCATTGCTGCCGTTTTTTCAGAAGATCAGATTCAAGAACTCGTCGTTGCAACCGGGCAACACCAAGTCAGTGATATTTATCTCGGCATCGTGGAAAACGTTCTGCCAGGGATTGATGCAGCATTTGTAAATATTGGTGATACCGAGCGTAACGGGTTTATTCACGTCAGTGACTTAGGCCCCATTAAGCTCAAAAAAACCGCCGGAGCCATTACTGAATTGCTGGCACCCCAGCAAAAAGTACTGGTGCAAATCATGAAGGAGCCGACAGGGAATAAAGGCCCACGCTTAACGGGCAATATTTCTCTGCCAGGACGGTATCTAGTGTTAATGCCCTATGGCAAAGGGGTTAACCTGTCCCGTCGCATTCGGGACGAAGACGAACGCAGCCGCCTCAGAGCCCTTGGCATTTTGATTAAACCGGCTGGAATGGGCTTGCTCGTGCGGACTGAAGCCGAAGGCATGTCCGAAGAAGCGATCATTGAAGATCTCGAACTCCTGCAAAAGCAATGGGAGTCTATTCAGCAGCAGGCTCTCTCTACGCGTGCCCCTGCCTTGCTAAACCGCGACGACGACTTTATTCAGCGGGTACTGCGCGACGTTTACAGCGGCGATGTGAATCGCATCGTTGTCGATTCAAGCACAGGCTTGAAACGGGTGAAGCATCACCTCATGGCTTGGAATGGCAATCGTTTGCCCCAAGGTGTCCTCATTGATCAGCACCGAGAAGGCAGCCAAGTTCTAGAATACTTCCGAGTCAACGCTGCCATTCGAGAAGCCCTTAAACCCAGAGTCGATTTGCCTTCAGGGGGCTATATCGTCATTGAGCGCACTGAAGCTTTAACGGTCATTGATGTGAACTCGGGGTCCTTCACCCGCTCTGCAACAGCTCGTGAAACGGTCTTATGGACCAACTGTGAAGCAGCCGCAGAAATTGCTCGCCAACTCCGCTTACGCAACATCGCAGGCGTGATCATCGTTGACTTCATTGACATGGACGCGCGGCGCGATCAACTTCAAGTGTTAGAGCACTTTAATAAAGCCCTTAAGGCCGATAAAGCACGACCTCAAATTGCCCAGTTAACTGAACTCGGGTTGGTAGAGCTAACCCGTAAGCGCCAAGGACAAAATATCTACGAATTGTTTGGTAAACCTTG
>DATNQK010000054.1:0-10402 GCA_036704065.1 Stenomitos sp. | reverse complement strand
GGTTGCATTGGATGCGCGAATGGAATTTCCGCCTGGGCCAAGGGGAGCCTGTAAATCTGCAAACACGTTGAGACGCTTCAGGGGCTGCCAACTTGCACCTGCACCAATGTTAAAGAAGGTGCCATAAAACGGCTTACCTTGAAAGGAATCTGAGAAGAAAGATACCCCTGGGGTTAGGTGAAGTTGAAACTGATCGCTCAAACTATAGGTCAAGGGTGCTTGGATAGCTCCAGCGAAGGTTGTTTTACCCTGGACATTTGTGAGGGGTGCACCTGATAAAAATGCGGTGGTACTCGTCCGAATTTCTAAGAACTCTGCCGAGCCTATAACACTGATTGCAAACTTATCGTCCTTTAAAATCTGGTATTTTGCTTGCAGGGCTCCATTTAAGTCTTTGAATTTAACCTGTTGCCCAGCAACAAATTTCTCTAATCGGTCAGAGAATAGGTTTCCAGACAGTCCTATTTGTAAGCGATCTGAAATGCCATAATCGATGTTTGCGGTATTAACTTGACGACCAAATCCGCCTCCTTTTTTCTGGTTAATATAATTCCGCGCACCAATGGCAAACGAAAGCTCTCCAGATTTTAGCTGGTTGGCTGTTTCTAGGTTGAATAACCGAATGGGAGGAAGTTCCAAGGGGGTGGGAGAAAATGTGTCTTTCTGGGTTGGGCTAGTGGTGTCAGAGGAGCCTGATGGAGCTGAGTCTGAACTGGTTGCTGCTGCAACATCAGCTGGAAGGTTGGCCTGCACCAATTGCGCCCCGGCTAAATTGGCCCCCGTGAGTGTGGCGTCTTGTAAGTTGGCACTAGATAAATTGGCATTGATTAAAACTGCATTAGTGAGATTGGCTTGACTAAAGACTGTATTACTTAAGTCTGCGTTCTTAAGGGTGGTTTGAGTTAAGTTTGCTTGGGTAAAATTAGCACCGCTTAAGTTTGCATCGCTGGCATTGGCACGGCTTAAATTAGCCCCCGTGAAATTTGCCCCTGTCATGGTGGCATAGCTGAGGTTGGCTTCTGTTAAGTCCGCATTGCTCAGATTGACTTGATCGGCTTTAGCCCCTGTCCAAGTACTTTTTTGTAACTTCGCCTCGAAGAGAGTTGTATTGCCTAGCTTTGCGAGGTAAAGATTGGCATCACTTAAATTTGCGCCCGTGAGATTGGCATTGGAGAGATCTGCATTACTCAGGTTTGCACCGCTTAAATCTGCATTGCTGAGATCAAGGCCGCTGAGGTTGGCATTACTCAGGTCGCAACCTTTGCAGGTTTTGGTTTGAATCAACTGATCTGCTGCTGTTCCTTGAGCAATTAGAGGCTGCGCCTGGGGCAGAACAGTACTTTGGCCAGCGTTAGTTATCGTGGGTTGCGTTGGGCTGGCCGTAAGGCTACGACTTATGATCTCAGCTTTGGCCTGGGGGACCAGACTGGCAAAAGCTAAGACGCCAATAAACACCGACACTCCTCTACTCATCACCCAATCTCCTTAGCGGTTTAACCGTGTTCGTCACCCTCAATCAAAATTGAGACTTGCTCCAATCGGTATTGCCAGTTTAAGCAACAATCTGAGCGACGTAAATCTTTTGCAAACTGGCATCTTTACTTCAGCGGTTAAAAATCGGTTTGAACCACTGGCGATTTGAGCGGCTGGCGACATTATTGAGTCCAATGATGCCATAGGTTCATAAATGTACGCATCCATTCAGGATTTTGTTGTACGTTGCCATCTGAGTCTGCAAGATTTAATGAGTTTGGGTCGGTTAAGGGGCGGTTTCAGGTACTGACCTAGATACGCTCAACTGTTGTTTGGCAGTTCGCCAAAGGTTATCTAACTCATCTGGTGTGTAGTCGAGGAGCGGTTTGTCGGCAATGGACTCTATGGCACTAATGCGTGCGATGAGTTTCTGGTTGGTTAAGTGCAGGGCCGTGGATGGATCAATTTGGCACCAACGAGCAAGGTTAACTAGCGTGAAGAGCAGATCGCCTAATTCTGCTTCTTGGGCGGTGGGGTCGCTATTGAGGAGAGCTTCTTGAAATTCAGACAGTTCTTCATAGAACTTGGCCCATACGCCATCCATATCTGGCCACTCAAATCCTGCTGCTGCGGCTTTCTCGGATAGCTTTAGGCCAGCCATTAAGGGGGGTAAGCGGCGCACGTAGCGTTGCAGTTTTTCGCTTAGCAGGTCTAATTCGTCTGCGGTTTTTCCTTGCTCGACAGCTTTAATTTTTTCCCAATTTAGATGAACTTCTTCGCTACTGTTCAGTTGAAGGTCGCCAAACACATGGGGGTGTCTACGGATTAGCTTTTGCGCAATGCCATCTGCAACTTCGGTAAGCGAGAACTGCTGTGTTTCACTGGCAATTTGAGTCTGTAATACAACTTGCAAGAGCAAGTCGCCAAGTTCTTCCGCTATTTTGCTGGGTTCACCTTGACGGATTGCATCGACGGTTTCGTAGGCTTCTTCAATGATGTAGGGGATAAGGGTTTCAGGGGTTTGTTCTAAATCCCAGGGACATCCTTCTTCTGGATGTCGCAGTTGTGCAACGACGTCAATCAGATTTTGCAGCGCGATCGCAGTTTGAGTTTGTTGAGCTGGAATATAGGCCTGAAGTGGAAAAGTGGGTAGCGCTACGTTCATCCATTCGGTTGCTTTGCAGGCTACAGATGCAGAGTCTACCGTCGAAATCAGGGTTAGGTTGAGGTGAGTGAGCTGATGTTTATCTAGCCAAGAAACAATTGCTTGTAGATGATCGGACTGCTCGATTTGAGTTACAAGCAGAGATCTGGTAATAGCCGTGGGCTGGTTTAACAGTTGTGACACTGTTATTACTTCAAGGGCTGCTGTACCATCCGGGCTATTCATAAGGGCAATGATGCGCGAAATTTTTACATCAGCCTATCCTACCTTAGGCTTAAGGAGAGAACGGTACATTGTTCGAACAATTCGCTGCCAATTAGCTGCGACGCCTGCGTTTGGGTTTTGTGCGGGAGTGTCTTCTTTTCCAGGTTGAGCCTATCCAATCGCTTGCTGAATGGCTTAGGGCTCCTAGTTCTAAACCCACTAAACTGGCGAAGATATAACGTTGATATTGGACGCTGCTTTGGAAGAGGTGATGTTTGACCGTTTGCCATTCCCAGAGGGGCCAATTGATGGCGATCGCAATTGCAGCGTAGAGGGTTGCGCCTAGTAAAATCCAGGTTCCTAGGTAGATTAAGCGAACAAGTGTACCAATGAGCGGGCCATGCGAAAGCCAAGAGCGGTGGCTGAGCATGCTTTGGTAGGGACGCCAAATCCAGCGAAGCAATCCCCAGCGTTTATATTGAATGGAGTAAATATCTAAGTCTGGCCCAAACATGAGGCCACTAAAAAGAAAGCTTCCTGCTAAAACCAAGGTTGAGTCGGCGTTATGGTCGATGAGCCAACTTGCTGCACTAATGAAGGGCAAGCTCAAGAGGGTAATTCGATCATGGGTTGCACCGCTCGGCATAGGTTCCTGCTAAAAGTTTGATCAAGTACTGTTCAAGTATGCATAATGTTTGCTATAGTAAGACCCGTGCCTGTTGAGGGCGGTTAGCTCAGTTGGTAGAGCGTCTCGCTTACACCGAGAATGTCGGGGGTTCGAGTCCCTCACCGCCCATTACTTAGGAAAATAATCATCTGTAGATCTTATAGAGGTAATAAACACTTTTTAAGATTAATTTTTGGGGTCGAGACGAAAACGATAATGTATTGTTTGAGGTTATTAGAATTTCCATTGGTACGTTTACCAGGCCAATGGCTCTAGAGGAAAAAATACTATTGTTGTTTTAGATTAGTTCAAAAGTTTCTGTTTGGCTGTCTCAAAGTCGTTCTTAGCTGTAGCTACTGAATGGATGGTTTTTCGATCCTGGGTTTAGGTGTTATTACAAGCATGCGCTCATCGATTGCTGAACCACGTTCATAGGTGTAAGTTATCATAAATGAATCTGTCTCAAAGTTGCGATTTTCATTTGCAAAAAATGCTTGCTTGATTCGAGAGGCATATTGCGATGGATAGAGAGTCAAGACTGTATCAATCATTGAATTGGCAAACATATAATCTGCATGGATGCCACTGCCCACATCCTTAAACCAGTCATTCCAAACAAACTTCGCATTCTTGACATTTCCGGTTGATACATCTTCGTTAAGATAGAACTTTACAGTTTGTGCTGTACCAGAAATGCAGAAGTACATTTTGCCCAGTTCATTAACCTCGGGCAATATTATGTCGCTTGCAACACATGAAAGATTGCTAGCTGCGCGTGATGCTTCCAGGTCAAACTTAATTTCTCCATGGGCCATACCGTTCGAAAAGCTATTTTTTTTAGATGAAATAACTTGACGCTCTTCGATAGTTTGGTGATTGATCCGTGTAACGACATAACTGATTAGACCTAGAATGCACACAACAAGTATTGCTGTAGGGTACATAAGAGCGGATATGATAAAGCGGTTAACAGATCTACCTGAGTTGGTTGCCGATGAAGTTTGACCCTCTCTTTTTTTGCGATCATCTTTCTCTCTCTTGAATACATTTGCCAGCTTGAGTCGATCATTTTTAGTTAAAATTTTCTTGTTGTTTGTACATAATTTAAATTCAGGAGGGATATTGTCTCGTGCCCATTGATGTGCTTCTTCCGCAGTGCGGAATGGTCCACTGATCATGATTGTATCTGATGGACTGAGTACTTCCTTTCCCGTGCGACGAATTAGTACCCATTTCTTCGATGTTTTATATACTTCGATCCAATAAGGGAGAACTGGATTATGAGCAGATGGGTTGGACGGCTCTAAAAAATCAGACATCTTTTAATTAAATAAATTTAGATATTTTACATCTTTTATGGAAGAGGTTACTAACTTGATAAGGAGCTTATTTTTTATGAAAATCTCAACTTCAAGCTAATAGTCTTAATTCGTAGGTGTTTTGACTGAGTGACACCTATTCTAGAGCATTTCTGTTTGAAAATGGCATTCAATAATTTTCCTGGTTAAACTTGTTTATAATCTTAGTCTTTCGTTGCAGAGGAGTCTGTGCAAATGTGATTACTTGTTTCGTTCACTCCTGCACATTGCCAAAATCTCTTTGGTTAGATGCTTTGCGCTGGTATAACCTTTCCGGAATCTGAGGTCTATCAATCTGTAATTACGTTTTGTGATGCCTTTAGCTTGCTTGCAATTTGGAACGTTGCTGATATAAGACGTATTTTTTGCTAATGTTAAATTGAATTCTTTTTATTTCTATTGTAAATCTATAAATTATATGTCTCTTTTTGTGTTGAATTAATTAGGGTTATTTTAGTTAAAAAAGTTCATTCTTATGGATTGCATCAACTTTGGCTATACTGTGATAGGTTCGACGTATACTTAGGAAAGAGCTTAGGTAAATGGTTGATTCCCGCTTACGATTTCAAAACCTTATCTTTAATTCCCGTGCTGATGATTGCGAAGATGAGTTGGCCGATGCTCCACTTTCCGTACGTGTGCCCGTCGAAACTGATCGGATTGTGCGATCTCTTCCCAATAAAACTGCATGGTTGCGTCGGGTAATTGTTGATGCGGCTCAGCACGAGTTTCGGCAGCAACCGACTCATGCACTACAGATAGATTGGACAGAGGATGCAGAGTCATGACCGAGCGATGGACAGATGAGCGGCTCGATAGGTTCGCAGAAACAGTAGAACGGTTTATTTCTGGTGCTGACGAGCGCATGGAAGAATTGACGGCTGTAACTCAGGCGATTGGACGGGATGTGGCACAATTAGTCGCTACACAGCAGCAATCTTCGCAAGCGCTGCATGAAGCCATGATCCGGTTGGCAGATACTCAGCAAGGCGTAGTGCGACTGTTGTCATCCTTGGATGAAGATCGACCGACTATTTTGCGCAAGCTCAACGCAATTGAAAATAAAGTAGACAGTTTGCTGGAATCCCAAAGGGACGGAACGTGAACTTTTTGTGGCAGCCTGTATCGTGCAATTAATTGTGTTGATAACAGATCGTCAGTTGTCCTGAAGTGTTTCCGTAGATATTGTTATCGGGTTCTGAAATCCAAATTCTGCAAGCCTGACTGCACCTTGAGCGGCCTGAAGCCCATAGGTTTTTCCTGGCAGACCGTCTTGCTTGATCTTGTCAACCTTGCTGAAGGGTCTTGCTTTCCATTCGGGTATGCTCTGACTGCTTGATCGAAATACAGAAACAGCAAGATGACTCTTCGGCCTTCTGATCTCAAGCCATTGCTCCAACTGTCATGAATGTGAAGTGAAATCGGGATGACAGGATTTGAACCTGCGACATCCTGCTCCCAAAGCAGGCGCGCTACCAAGCTGCGCTACATCCCGGCGCGTTCCAAAACGAATGCTTAACCATTGTATCTTACGATTAAGCATTCAGCTAGTGTTTTTTGCGTGCTTTGGTTTAGTAGCGGGAATTGGGGTACCAAAACATCCCCTTAATGCCTTCAGGATCTGGCTTGAAGCCCAGCATCTTGTAAAAATTCACGACGTGGGGGTCGGCAAACAAGGTGATGTTACTGATGTCCTCGCGTCTAAGTTCTTTCACAATGTTTTGCATGAGCGCTTTGCCCAGTCCGCGACTCTGGAAATCTGGGTGAACTACGACGTCCCAAATCGTGGCATTGAACGCGTGGTCGGAGGTTGCTCGGGCAAACCCAATCAAGCGACGGTAGTTGCCGCGTAACTCCCACATGGTCACAACCAAGAAGCTATGTTCAATGGCTTTTTTGACCTTACGCAGGGGGCGACGCGACCACCCTACTGCATCGCAAAGTTCTTCCAGTTCGTAAAGGTCGATGATATTGCGATCCTTACTAAAAAAAAGCCGAGAATCCGCCCCAGGCTTAGCAAGAGGGTTAGCCATTTCCCCGATGACTTGAGTGCCAACTCCTTCTCCAGATTCTGGTGTGGCGATCGCCGTGCCGCTGGCGCTGTTGAACAGATTTTTCAAAAACCCCATGCCGTCGTTGGTGCCCACAATGATGGAATGCATACTTAGGCTAGTATAATTCAGCTCTAAATTCACTGTCGCTAGATTTCGATAGATTTTGTAGGTACTGATTTGCCTGGTATCTGCCTTGCAGCCTACGACTGAGTAACCTTAAGCCCAAAATTGGGTTCAACTCTTTCTGGAAAACGCTTACAGCAGCCCTTAAGCGATTAGGATGAAGAAAGCATGTCAGAACGTTCCTGCACCCCTGAGGGGTAGTAGTGAGGAACTAGATGTGTTGTTTGTCTCTTTATCGATTTTTTCTCGTGGCTTGAACACCCATGTATACGCAACCCCTGATTCCTCGTCCGCAGCTTGCGCCGCTATCCATGCCTGAGCGTCTCCTGTTAGGGCCTGGGCCTGCTAATGCCCATCCTGATGTACTGCAGGCTATGAACAGAACGCCGATTGGTCATTTGGATCCAGCTTTCCTTGCCCTGATGGATGAAATTCAGGTGCTGCTGCGCTATGTATGGCAAACGCAGAATGCGATGACCATTGTGGTGAGTGGTACAGGGTCGGCGGCAATGGAGGGTGCTATTGCGAATACTGTAGAGCCGGGTGATACCGTTCTCGTTGGTGTTGCTGGATATTTTGGCAACCGTTTGGTTGATATGGCTGGGCGGTATGGGGCTAACGTTCAAACCATTACTAAGCCCTGGGGCCAAGTGTTTGACTTGGAAGAACTCAAGGCGGCAATGGAAACCCATCGTCCCCAAATTCTCGCGCTGGTGCATGCAGAAACGTCGACAGGTGCCTGCCAGCCTCTAGAGGGTGTGGCTGAACTCTGCCGTAAGTTTGACTGTCTTTTACTGCTGGATACGGTCACAAGTTTGGGCGGTGTTCCGGTTCGTTTGGATGAATGGGGCGTTGATGTAGCCTATAGCTGTAGCCAAAAAGGTTTGGGGTGCTCGCCTGGTGCTTCGCCATTGACTTTGGGGCCACGCGCTATGGCAAAGCTGCAACAACGCTCTGGTAAGGTACCAAATTGGTATTTAGATGTGACCTTGCTGGAACAATATTGGGGTGGCGATCGCGTCTATCACCATACGGCTCCATCCAACTTGTACTTTGCCTTAAGAGAAGCGCTACGGTTGTTGGCTGAAGAAGGCATCGAAAATAGCTGGGAGCGACATCGCCGCAATGCTGAGTATTTTTGGGCTGGTGTAGAAAGCTTGGGGCTTCAGCTTCACGTTGATAAGGCTTTCCGTCTCCCTACCTTGACAACGGTGCGGATTCCGGAGGGTGTCGATGGCAAAGCAATAAGCCGAACCCTGCTGAATGACTTTAATATAGAGATTGGTGGTGGTCTCGGGGAACTGGCTGGTAAGGTCTGGCGCGTGGGCCTGATGGGCTTCAACAGTCGTCCTGAAGCTGCGGATAAGCTCTTGGAAGCATTGAGCAAACTCTTGCCTTCTGCTGTGTCTTGATCAATTGTCCTCAAAGGAACCTGGAGCGGTTATCGAAGACTCTCAATCCTTGGAGCAACATGCGATGGCTGAATCTACTGCGGGTGTGCCAGAGGTTTTGGAGCAAGGGGAAAAGCAGCACCGGAAGCTTCCGGTACGATTGCTCATTCCTTTGGCGCTCATTGCAGTAGGGATTGGCATCTGGCGCTTAACTCAGCCTACGGTCAATCCCAATGTGATGCAGGTGAGCGGTCGGATTGAGGCGGACGAGACTGATATTGGTGCGAAGACGGGGGGACGGGTCAGTGCGATCGCCGTTCAGGAAGGCGATACGGTCAAAGCGGGTCAACTGATTGCCGAAATCACTGACGAGGAAGTGCCGGAACAGTTACGGGCGGCAGCGGCGCAAGCGGCAGCAGCTCGTCAAGAAGAACAGCAAGCCAAACTTGATATTGCTGTGGCTGAAATTCAGGTGTTAGAAGCACAGGCCAGTTTGCAGCAATCTAAGGGGGACGTGCGCGGTCGTGTAAACCAAGCTGAGGCCAATGTTGCAACAGCCCAAGGGCAACTCGCAGAGGCCCAAGCTCAAGCGGAACAGGCAAAAGCCCAAGTGGTGCAGGCCCAAGCCCAAGTCGATCAAGCCAAAGCACAGGAGCGTCAGGCCCGTTCAACACTAAAGCGGGCGCAAATCAGCCGCGATCGCTATGCCAAGTTACTGGCACAAGGTGCAGTCAATCAAGATCAGTTCGAGCAGATGCAGACGACCCTCGAAACGGCTCAGGCTGCGGTCGATAATGCACAAGCTGCAATCCGTACGGCAACGGCAGGAGTGGCAACAGCTCGGGCCACCCAATCTGCACGGGAGTCTGCGGTTCGCGCTGCTCAAACCCAAATTGCAGCCAATCAGGGAAGTTTAGAGCAAACTCAGGCTACAGCCTTCAATCCGACCATTCGCAATCAACAACTGGAAGCCGCGATACAGCAGAAGCAACAGGCCTACGCGCGCCTTGGTGCAGCGCAAGCCAAGGTCAAAAATGCCCTCGCTGCCCAAGCGCAAATCCAACGGCGGATTGAGTCTTTTAAGGTTAAAAGCCCCATCAATGGCGTTGTCCAATCGCGTCCGGTTGAACCTGGGGCTGTGGTTGCTACGGGCAAAACCTTACTCACGCTCATTAATCCTCAAGCGGTGTATCTGCGGGGATTTATTCCTGAGGGTGACATTGGCAAAGTTGCGGTGGGAATGAAGGCTAAGGTATTTCTCGACTCTAGCCCTGATCGGCCGTTGCCAGCGAAGGTGACTTCGATTGACCCGCAGGCTTCCTTTACACCCGAAAATACTTACTTCAAAAATGATCGGGTGCGGCAGGTGTTTGGGGTGAAGTTGGCGGTGATGCAATCCAACAGGCTGCTGGCCAAGCCAGGGATGCCCGCGGATGCCGAAATTTTGCTGAAATGATGGCTAGCTAGGATGCGTAAGCATGCAGCAAGATACCACTAACCCTTCTGCGATCGCCCCTTCTCCTTCAGAGATGGCCCCGTTAATCCGAGCGGTTGGGCTAACCAAAACCTATGGTTCCTTTACTGCGGTGCATGGGATTTGTTTTGATGTGTTGCCTGGGGAGATTTTTGGGTTAATTGGCCCGGACGGGGCAGGTAAAACCACCACCTTTCATATTTTGGGGGGTGTGATGGAAGCCTCGGGCGGCGAAATTGATGTCTTGGGGCAAGCGCCGCGTAAAGCACGTCTGGAGCTTGGCTATCTCACGCAGCAGTTTTCCCTCTACCTTGACCTCAGTATTGATGAAAATTTGCGTTATAGCGCGGGTTTGCATCAAGTGCCTGACGCTGTATTTCATGCCCGTCGCGAGCGGTATTTGCGACTGATGGGGTTGGATCGCATCGGCAGTCGCTTGGCCGGACAATTGTCTGGTGGCATGAAGCAAAAGATGGCGCTCTGTTGTGCCCTG
>DATNQK010000053.1:0-5108 GCA_036704065.1 Stenomitos sp. | reverse complement strand
ATCCTTAATCCTAAATTTGACCCCCTCCATCGTTTAGAGCGGCAAGACAAAACCAAAGGCTCCAAAGTGAAAGTTGGTAACGGTGATGCCTGGGTTGCCAAGTACCAAGTTGGTTCTAATGGGGTAAGAAAGGTGTTGTGGAAGAAGCAACTAGGTACCTTAAGCCTTGAAGAATCTTATGGCGTTGCAACGGATCGCAACGGCAATGTGTTCATCACTGGGTTTACTTTTGGCTCCCTAGGAAGTACCAATCAGGGCTACCGTGATGTGTGGGTGGCCAAATATAGCCCTGATGGCACCCTGGTATGGGTCAAGCAACTAGGTACCCCAGGCGCGGATTATTCTTATGACGTCGCAACCGATAGTAACGGCAATGTGTTCATCTCTGGGAGAACCAATGGTGCCCTAGAAGGCACCTATAAGGGACAATTTGATGCGTGGGTGGCCAAATATAGCCCTGATGGCACCCTGGTATGGGTCAAGCAACTTGGTACTCCATACGTCGACTATTCTTACAGCATCGCAACGGATCGTAACGGAAATGTGTTCATTACTGGTTTGACGGGAGGCACACTAGGGGGCACCTCCTATAACAGGCGCGCTGATGCGTGGGTGGCCAAATATAGCTCAGATGGCGTACTAAAGTGGGTCAAGCAACTGTTCACCTCAGGCTATGAACAATCTTTTGGTGTGACAACGGATAGTCAGGGTAATGTGTTCATCACTGGGACAACCGATGGCATAGTGGGGGATGCCAATCAGGGAGGCATTGATGCATGGGTCGTCAAATATGGCCCTGGTGGCGCACTGCAGTGGAAACAGCAACTGGGCTCCTCAAGCTCAAGCAATGACTATTGTTATGGCGTCGCAACGGATAGTCAGGGTAATGTGTTCATTACTGGGACAACCGATGGCACACTAGGTGGCACTCAGATGGGATACGGTGATGCCTGGGTTGCTAAATATAGCCCTAACGGCGCACTTAGATGGACGAAGCAATTAGGTTCCTCAAGCAGTGACTATTCTTATGGCGTCGCAACCGATGCCAAGGGTAATGTGTTCATTACTGGGTCTACCAATGGCACACTGGGGAGTGTCTCCCAAGGAATCGAAGATGCCTGGGTTGCTAAGTTTAGTCCTTATGGCAAACAACTCTGGCTGCGTCAAGATGGAACTCCTAGTAATGATGCAGCTACAGGAGTTGCAGTAGATAGCAATGGCGATGTTCTTGTAACTGGATATACCACGGGCAACTTCGCTAGAGATTAAGCTGCATAGCTATCCAGCAAGTTGCGATGCAGTTTGTGATTAAAGCTGGGATTTCAAAAGATAAGTTCCCCTTGGAGGTACTCATCTTTTGAGCCTAGCGCATCCACCTTTTGCCTCTTGGAAGAGGGACAAAGCAATCCCAATAAAGCCTTAGCATGCGCTGGGTGATTTCAAACACAGCGATAAAAACAAACCCTTCCTGCTCAAAATATTGGCGCTCTTAAGCCAGTTAGCACAGAAAGACTTTGAGTGTGGCGGTGCAAATTTACTTGCTGGCTCTGATTTCTTGGAGCTTTAGATGTATTAAGAATGAAAAACTAGCTTTGTTCTTAACCTTTGAATCGAGATTTTTCCCTTATGATTCAGGTGAATAGCTAGCATCAACATCGAGACTTATGCACGACACACATGGTCGCAACTACCGATGGTATGGAGCAGTAGGCACAGCCCTAGCCCTACTGGCGATGCTGCAACTACCTAACACTGCAGGTACACCCACAGGAGAATCTATCCTCAATCGTAAAATTGATCCCTTCTATCGTTTAGAGCAACAGGGCAAACCTCAAAATCCCAATGTGAAAACTTATAACTATGATGCTTGGGTCGCCAAATATCAAGTTGGCCCCAATGGTGTGAGAAAAGTGTTGTGGAAGAAGCAAATAAGCACTCCAACCGAGAACTCTTCTTGGAGCGTTGCAACCGATAGCAGCGGTAATGTGTTCATTACTGGCTATCAAGTGAGTGATCCAGGAGGCTTTAATGCATGGGTTGCTAAATATAGTCCCAGCGGCACTCTAAAATGGATCAAGCAATTGAGTGGTTCAGGCAGTGACGCTTCTTCAGGCGTCGCAACCGATAGCAACGGTAATGTGTTCATTACTGGGATTACCGAGGGGTCTCTGGGAGGAACCAATATGGGACTCAGTGACGCATGGGTGGCAAAATTTAGCCCTCAGGGTACCTTGGTATGGATTAAACAACTAGGCACATCATGGGGTGACTCTTCTTCTGGTGTGGCAACCGATAGCAGCGGTAATGTGTTTATCACTGGATTTACTGGAGGTGCTCTGGGGGGTACTAACCGAGGAAGTGGTGATGCATGGGTGGCAAAATTTAGCCCTCAGGGCACCTTAATGTGGAAACGGCAACTGGGCACCTTAGACAGGGAAGAATCTAACGGCGTCGCAACTGATCGCAACGGTAATGTGTTCATCACCGGACAAACCAATGGAGCACTGGGAAGCATTGTAAAGCGAGGCCCTGATGCATGGGTGGCAAAATATAGTTCTGATGGCACCTTGAAGTGGATCCAGCAACTGGGCACCTCACGTTCTGAATCTTCTAGGGGGGTTGCAACTGATCGCAACGGCAATGTGTTCATTACTGGGGATACCGATGACGCATTAGAAGGAACTCTTAAGGGAGAGATTGATGCATGGGTGGCAAAATTTAGCCCTGGTGGTACTCTGAAGTGGATCAAGCAACTAGGTACCTCAAAAATTGACTATTCTTATGGCGTCGCCACGGACAGCAACGGTAATGTGTTCGTTACTGGGTTTACCTATGGGTCACTGGGAAGAACCAATCTGGGAGGCGCTGATATGTGGGCTGCTAAGTTTAATCCCCAAGGCAAACAACTCTGGTTGCGGCAGGATGGTACTACAAAAGACGACCCAGCTTGGGGCATTGCAGTAGATAGCAATGGCTATGTGATGACTACTGGATTTACCTATGGCAACTTCTCTGGAGATTAAGCAGCATAGCTATTTACCAAGTTGTGATGCAGTATGTCATTACGCTGGGATGTCAAAAGATGAGTTCACCTTTGACGCACTCATCTCATGGACCTAGCACATCCACCTTTTGCCTCTTGGAAGAGTGATACATCGATTCCCTAACATGAAGCACTAACATGCGCTAGGAGATTTCAAACACAGCAACAAAAACAAAATTTTTCTGCTCAAGATATTGATAACTCTTAAGCCATTTAGCATATACAAAGAGACTTTGAGTGTGGCGGTGCAAATTCACTTGTTGGCTCTGATTGCTTGGAGCGTTAGAGAGCCTTAGATGTATTAAGAATGAAATACTAACGTTGTTTTTAACCTTTGAAACGAGAGTTTACCTTTATGATTCAGGTGAATAGCTAGAGTCAACATCAAGACCTATGCGTGACCCACATCGTCGCAATTACCGATGGTCTAGTGTCGTTAGTGTAGCCGTGACATTATTAGCAACCCTGCAACTGCCCAACACGGCAGGCACTTCCACAGCAGAGCCTATTCCTAACCCTAAATTTGATCCTCTTCATCGATTAGAGATGCAGGGTAAAACCAGAGGCTCCAAAGTGAACTTTGGAGGCTTTGATGCCTGGGTTGCCAAATACCAAGTTGCTCCTGATGGGGCGACAAAAGTACTGTGGAAAAGGCAACTGGGCAGTTCATTCATTGACTCGTCTTGGGGTGTTGCAACGGATAGTAAGGGCAATGTATTGATCACTGGGTATACCGAAGGTTCTGTGGGAGGCACCAATAAGGGATTCACTGATGCCTGGGTTGCCAAATATGGCCCTGGTGGCGCACTGCAGTGGAAACAGCAACTAGGCTCCTCAGTAAATGACTATTCTTATGGCATCGCAACCGATAGCAAGGGTAATGTGTTCATTACTGGGTCTACCGATGGCGCACTGGGGGGCACCAGTAAGGGATTCCGTGATGCCTGGGTTGCGAAATATAGTCCTGGTGGCACACTGTTGTGGACTAAGCAATTGGGAACTTCAGAATATGAAGAATCTCGGGGTGTTGCAACGGATAGTAAGGGCAATGTATTGATCACTGGGTATACCGAAGGTTCCCTGGGAGGCACCAATAAGACAGGTGCTGATGCCTGGGTTGCGAAATATAGTCCTGGTGGCTTCCTGAAGTGGAAGCGGCAACTGGGTTCCTCAGATAATGAATCGTCTCTTGGCGTTGCAACGGATAGCAAGGGCAATATATTTATCAGTGGGTATACTGGAGGTTCCTTGGGGGGCACCAATAGGGGAAGCTATGATGCGTGGGTTGCGAAATATAGTCCTGGTGGCTTCCTAAAGTGGAAGCGGCAACTGGGTTCCTCAGCCTATGAAGAATCTCGGGGTGTTACAACAGATAGTAACGGCAATGTGTTTATCGCTGGGAGAACTGATGGCGCACTGAGGGGTACCAGTAATGGAAGTATTGATGCGTGGGTTGCGAAATATAGCCCTGGTGGCACACTGTTGTGGACTAAGCAATTGGGAACCTCAGAGTATGATGACTCTCGGGATGTTGCAACCGATAGCAAGGGTAATGTGTTTATCGCTGGTTATACCGAAGGTTCCCTGGGAGGTGTTCAGAGGGGAGAATCTGATGCCTGGGTAGCCCAATTTAATCCTCAGGGCAAACAACTTTGGCTGCGTCAGGATGGTACAACGAGGGTTGACCGAGCATGGGGTATTGCAGTGGACAGCAGTGACTTTGTAATTACAACTGGTGAGACACTTGGCAACTTCTCTAGAGATTAAGTAGCGCAGCTATTCAGCAAGTTGCGATGCAGTATGGGGTTACACATGGATGCACTAGACGATTTCCAACACAGCACTAAAAAACAAAACCTTTCAGCTTAGGATATTGACGCTCTTAAGTCAGTTAGCTTACAGGAAGGAGTTGATGGCTCTGATGGCTGGGCCCCTTAGATGTATTAAGAATGAAAAACTCGCTTTGGTTTCAACCTTTGAATCGGGTGTTTACCTATATGATTCAGGTGAATAGCTAGAGTCAACATTGAGACCTATGCACAACCCACATCGTCGCAATTACCGA
>DATNQK010000052.1:0-2453 GCA_036704065.1 Stenomitos sp. | reverse complement strand
GAACTTGGCAAGAAGATTATTTTACGGGGACTGGTTTCCCAGGTCACTTCTACCTCCGCTACAACCTGTACTATCAACATTTCCCACTCACTGCCTTGGCGAGATATCGTCAATGGATTCAGGGTTGCCAACCGGAAGCGTAAGGTGATTTTAAGCTGAATATCAATGCTGAAGTGCAAGGAGATAATCTTCTTCCTTTCACTTCAGCATTGGAGTCTTACCTTTCAGCAAGCAATTGCCAATGACAGCAGTTTCTATTATTTAGGAGTGATGCGGTTGATCTAAGCCAGCTTGGGCCTGCTTTTTGCGTGAGCGCTTCCGAGGCAACGCGGCGCCTGTAGGACACCCTGCCAAGGCAATTACCTGGTTCTTGCGCTCCTCTTCCAACTGCTTCAAATGAGAATAATCGACCCAGTGGATACAATCCACTGGGCAGGTATCAATAGCTTCTTGAATGATGACTTCTGGATCCCCATCTTGACGAAAGACTCGAGACCGACCGTAACCTTCTTCGATGTAGAACGTGTTACGGGCTACTAAGGCACAGTGACGACACCCAATACAGGTAATTTCGTCAACATAGACCCCACGTTGTCGGTACACACCGCCAAGTTCAGGTTCCAAACCTGAGCGCTCGGAACTGTCTCGAAAGCGACCACCCAACTCGGGTTCAGCACCTGTGCGCTGGCCTAAATTGCTGCTTTCGCTTCCTGCGTCATTCGGCAAGGGGAGACCAGAAATTGTCACTATGCGCTCCAGCGCTGCACCACTAAACGAATACTGCCATCTGCTGCATTAGACTCTTCCGCAAGCTGAAACCCTTGGGCCGTAGCTGAGGTTAAAACCGTATGGTAAGCATACCGCTGCGTCACTTTGTTCAAGAAACGCTCTACAGACCAAGTGTGTTTCCATAACTCTAGATCTGCAACCAGTTCATACTCTTGGCCATTCCATCGGAATCCGATATCGTAACCATTGTCTTGGGCAATCACTACTTCTGCCGTTTGAGTTTGGCCTTTATATCCTCGAACGGGTTCCGGTCCGCCTTTCCAGTCCATCCCTAGGTCAGTCAGAGCGGATTGTAGAGCAGGGAGATTGCGAATTTTGGTTTTAATCTGGCTAAAGTGCGACATAACAATCTTTATTAAAGAACTAAGGGCCAAAACAACAGAAATAAAACAATCGCTCGAAAACAAACTGCTTAACTCTAACGATTCGTTCCCCAACAGTGTAATGATATTTCCTCGATCTTTTCTGCCTTTACCACTGGCTTACGCGGGTCGCAGAAGCCTGAGACTGAACGGAATGCTGCGCTGAAAAATACTCTGAAGTGGGTTGATGGCTGACGACATGGCCGAGTTGCGCCTCAATTGCAGCGGTTACTTCAGCACATGAAGATCCAATGATGCCTGTCACTTTCTCTTGCACACGGCCATCTGGGTAAATGATAAACTCCAGTGTTTCCATAGGATAAATCGCAGATCCTAACCAGTGAACGACTAGATACAATACAAAGGGTGCCGCTGGACAAAAGAGTACTTAGCTTATGCTTGTCTAAAAAGCCTCAAAGAATGTGCGGCAAACCAATGTGCAGCAAAAGGCTTATCCAGTTTCCAACTAGTGTTGCGCAATATTCAAAACCCGTCAAGAATCGCAGAACTTTGTAACAAATTGAGATTGCGACTACTGTCTGCACACCGACATCAACATTGCAATAGTTCTCGCGAATCGCACGAAGGGAGGGACGCTTTCAGATTAAGATGGTAAGGCTGGATTGATTGAGTGTGATCGGCAATTTGTCCGATCCGTCTATCAGGCTGCGTTCAAGCACGCCCGACTCTAGACAATGTCGTAGCCTTAGATTGCTTGGCACGGCTAGATCTCAGTAGTTTCATACCCTTATCGAGAGAGCACCATGAGCAAAGACGAAATTTTTGAGAAAGTAAAAACCATTGTTGCCGAGCAACTGAGTGTTGAAGCAGATAAAGTTGTGCCAGAAGCAAACTTTCAAAACGATCTGAACGCCGACTCTCTGGATGTTGTTGAGATGGTCATGGCTCTCGAAGAATCGTTTGATGTTGAAATTCCCGATGAAGCGGCAGAAGAGATTAAGACGGTGCAGGACGCGGTGGACTACATTGCCGGTAAAGTGGCCGCATAGATAGAGGTAGAGAGGTAAAGGAGTAACCTTTGCCAGGGAAGCTGCATGTTGGGGCGTTTCTTTGGTTAAATGTAAATCAAACCTTAAATTTTTTCGAGAGCGCTTCCACTTGTCTGTATCGCCCTGTGCTGGGCTCCATAAGCCTTTCAAGACTGAGACATCATGACTAACCTTGAATTGAAACGCGTCGTTGTCACGGGACTGGGTGCAATTACGCCCGTTGGAAATACCGTTGAAGAATACTGGGAGAGTTTGCTCTCAGGTCGTAGCGGCATTGGTCCAATTACTCTTT
>DATNQK010000051.1:0-9709 GCA_036704065.1 Stenomitos sp. | reverse complement strand
CTAACACCGACTGAAATTACAACTGCATGGCATGCTGGCGCGACGGGCGTTAAGGTGTTTCCGAGCATGGCCTTGGGTGGAAGTGAGTACATCCGGCATTTGCAAGGGCCGCTAGGGCATATTCCCCTAATTCCTACAGGGGGTGTGACGCTACAAAATGCAGGGGCGCTGATTGCCGCTGGAGCCATTGCTGTTGGGCTAGGGGGAGACTTAATGCCTCAAAGTGCAGTGTCTCAACAAAATTGGCTCGAAATTACACAACGGATGCAGCATGTGTTGCGTTCGTTGCCGACGCAGGTTGTTCATTAACCAGCTTTCTCCGGTTTGCTTTTCGCTTCTAACGCGGCTAACCGACTTTGGAGATCTTGATTTGCTTGTTTAAGATCTTCCAGTTCCGATTGCATGGTTTTTAGCTTCTGGTCAGATTCAATGGCCTCCTGTACCTGCTGGATTGCCTCCTCTGCCATCCGTTGTACCCGTCCATCCGGTGTCCGTTGGGCTAGGCGACGCAGCAAGGATATGGCGTTGGGATGCTTGATTTGACCGAGGGCAGCAACCACTGCAACTTGAGTTAGGAAGAAAGACTCGTCGGCAAGAACCTCTAAACGGTCCAAGATGGATTCAAGTTGCACGGGGAGGTGGCTATTGGCAATGGTCCCTAGGGAACGAATTGCAGCTAATCTTAGCGGCTGTGGGGTTCCGGCAGTGGTGTACTCTAGCAAGAGGTCTAGGGCAGCGACTGAGGATTTTAGATGGCTCAAACCGCTAATCGCGCCAGAGCGGACGACTTCATTCCATCCCGCTCGTTCTTTTAAAACCGCTTTAAAGATCTTAAGAACTTTATCGTCTTTGGGTTTATCTGTTAGTGGGGCAGCGGCAACTTTGCCTAGAGCGGAGAGTGCAGCGGCTTCGACGTAGTAGCTGGCATCTCCTTTTTCTGCAATTGCTTTCAATGCTTTGTAAGTTGAGGGTGTTTTGCAGGTGGCGATCGCCTCAACGGTGCTCCGTCTTACCCGTGCCTCTGAGTCTTTCAAGCCTAAGAGCAAAGCGGCAAGTGCCTGATTTAGTTTAACTGTGGCTAATAGTTTTGCTACTTCTGCACGCACCCCCCAGAAGGGATCTTCTTTGAGCGCTGTGGCTAAAGCTTGTACACTTTCTAAGTTACCTTTTTTGGCGATCGCCTTCGCTGCATAGATGCGCGAAATCGGATCAGGGTCGTATTGCAACTGGGCTTTGAGTTCTGGTAACGGATAGTCGAGGGTGACTTTTTTGAGGATGGGGTTGTCTACATCAAAGCTGACAAAGCTGGGTTTTTCGGGAAGAGGAAAATAGAAGCATTGCTCCTGCTCATGAATGCGAAGGGTGACCGTCTGCAAAACAGAGGCAGTGTTGCGTTTGACGCCGTTGAAGGCAATGGCAATTTTTAGATCAAAGCGATCGCTCTCTGCGTTTGAGTTGCTTAGTTGCTGTTGCGTGACGGTTAACTTTGCAAGCTTTGTATCTGAGTCCCAACCATAGGCCACCTTGTACTCTGGGTGCCCACCCCGATAGACATACTGATCGAACAGGAATGCTAAATTTCGGCCTGTTGCCTTTTCAATGGAGCGCAGTAAATCCACCGTTTCGACAGGACGGTGTGCATTGTCTTGGACAAAGGTGCGCATTGCTTGCCAGAAGAGATCTTCGCCGAGTTCGGCACGAATCATGTGGTAGACACAAGAACCCTTCTCATAAATATGGCGATCGTAGAGTTCAATGGCATTGCGATAGATATGAGTCACCATTGGACGTCTATATCGTCCGCTATCTTCAGCGAAATATCGTCGAGCTTCCTGTAGACGGTAGTAAGCTGCCTCCTCAGCGCCGTACTCAGCGGCAACCCACGCGACCTCAGCATAGGAGGCCATTCCTTCTTTGATCCAAGCGTGGGCCCAATGTTTGATGGCCACTAAATCTCCAAACCACTGATGGGCTAACTCGTGGGCCACTAGGGTTTCGGTAGAGCGGTTATCTAGACTGGCGCGTTCATCCAGCAAACAGCGATCAGTGAGCAAGGTGGCTGAGGTATTTTCCATGCCGCCAAAAATGAAGTCGTCGACGCAAACTTGAGCGTACTTCGCAAACGGATAGGGATAGCCATATAGCTGGCTAAAGAAATCAATCATTCGGGGTGTTTTACCCATGCTGCGCAGCCCATCGGCTTCGCGACCTTTCTCCACGTAATAGTTCACTGGAATGATGCTGCCATCGGGATGTCGCCACTCATCCGCGAGTTCGCTAAATTCTCCTACGGCTAAGGTGACGAGGTAGGTAGGATGTACTTGTTCTTGTTTCCAGTGGTACGTAACCTGTGACCCTTCAGTTGTTGTGTCGATCAACGTACCATTCGAAATTGCGACCAAGGGCCGTGGTACCTGCACCCGCACTTCCGAGGTAGATAATTGTCCAGGGTAATCGAAGCAAGGAAACCAAAAACGAGAGTCTTCATCTTCCCCTTGTGTCCAAGCTTGAATTGGCTTGTGGGGAGCATTGGCATCGGGTTGAATGAAGTATAAGCCGCGTTGGGGGTGCTCAATTGCGTAGGTAATGCTGAGCGTCAGGCGTTTGCCTGCGGTTGTGGGCTGCTTGAGGTTAATCTGCAATTGCTGGCCGTCGTGTTCAAACGTTTGTTTACTGCGTCCGACTCGTACTTCCTTAATTGCCAAATCAACGGCATCTAACGTTAAGTGTTCAATGCCACTGCGGATAGGATTGAGCTGAATGTGACAGGTACCTTCGCAGCGTTGTGCCTCAAAATCTAAACATAGATCTAAGAAAATATGTTCTACTTGGCCTGGTCGATCTGGGGTGTAGTGAGGTCGGGCCTTAGCCGTGGCGAAGGGCTTGTGTTTTGAGGGTTCAGTATCGAAAAAGAGGGAAAAATGATGAGACATTGCGGTGTAGCGCTGGGGCCAAGTTTCCTCTAGCGTACTGGATTCTTAAGCGATTGATGCGATTAACGACAAAATGCCCCTGCGATCGCCTTTCTCCTTTGCGGTAATTTGTCCCTTGAGGTCTTGGCCCCGAATGGCACCCTTTTGCCATTGCCCTCAATTTGATGATGTATTCCTGGAGGCTACTGTGCGTGGCATTGGGGATGGCTCCATCAGTGGTTGAACGGGATGCGATCGCCGTAAACGGACTTTACAATTCGGGATTTTTGGGGGAACCAATGCAACTGATTCGGTATACTGTTATGTCTTTAGGAATTGGCTGAGGGGGGCAGTTTCCGATAGGCTAAACCCAAAGTGATCGTTAGCCCGAGAGCAACTGCAGCCGATCTTGGGGGCGTTGCGTGAGTGAGTTCCGCAGTATGCGAACTAGTCCATGCGCAAGACTGGCGAAATTAAAATCAAGAATGCTAGGAAGATGGATTGTGAAATTGGCCAACTCCTAGCCCTTGCCCTGCATTCATAAAGGAGCGAATTGATGAAGTGGCAAATGGGAAGACGCAGCGACAACGTTGAAGATCAACGCGGTTCGGAGGGTGTCCCTCAAGGTGCGATCGCCGGAGGTGGGATTGGTGTGCTCGTCTTGGCCTTGGTTGCAATGGCCCTGGGGGTCGATCCTTCAGTTGTTTTGAACTCCGTTTCATCCTCTGACCCTAACCTTCCTAGTCAGTCCTCATCCGTGCCGAATGCAAAAGAGGCTCAGCTGAAAGATTTTGTGTCCGTCGTTTTGGCCGATACAGAAGATACCTGGACCGCTTTGTTTCAGCAAATGGGACAGACCTACGAAGAGCCAAAGTTGGTACTGTTTTCTGGTGCGGTTCAGTCTGCCTGTGGCTACGCTCAAGCAGCAATGGGCCCGTTTTATTGCCCCGGCGATCGCAAGGTCTATATCGATCTGAGCTTCTACCAAGACTTAAAAAGTTTGCATAATGCCCCTGGCGATTTTGCCCAAGCCTATGTCATTGCCCATGAAGTGGGGCATCATGTCCAGAACCTGCTGGGCATCTCACGCAAAGTCAGCGCACTTCAGCGTCAAACCAGCGAAGTACAAGCCAATCAATTATCCGTTCGCTTAGAACTTCAAGCCGATTGCTTTGCAGGTGTTTGGGCCAATCGTGCCCAACAAGAACGTCAAATTTTAGAACCAGGAGACGTCGAAGAAGCAATTACCGCAGCCAGCCAGATTGGGGATGACCGCTTACAGCAACAATCCAGAGGCTACGTTACCCCTGACTCCTTTACCCATGGCTCCTCTGCTCAACGCGTACAATGGTTTCAGCAAGGATTTGAGACTGGCTCAATGAAACAGTGCAATACATTTGCTTCTAACGCGTTGTAGGCGGCTGTTTATCACTATTGTTAGCATTAGTCCTACCTCTGCAGATTTATAAAGCGGTCCGAATCGCTTCTGAATCCATGTTAAAATTCCATGTAATTTAGAAGTTTGTCTCATAAACAATAAGGAATATTCATGGAAGCCGCTCTGCTGTTGGCAAAACTGCCTGAAGCCTACTCGATATTCGATCCCCTCGTTGACGTAATGCCTGTAATTCCTGTTTTCTTTTTACTGTTGGCCTTTGTTTGGCAGGCTGCTGTTGGTTTTAGGTAAGCCATTAACCATCCTATTTTTAATCTACAAAGACGCTGAACTTAGGCTTTCCTAAGTTCAGCGTTTTTTTATGTTTTTACGGTTATAGAAATAGACGCTTCTGTTTGCCTTCAGGGCATGTACCTTGTGGATCAGGCTATCGATGCGTTGTGGCGTGCATCGGCTGTATGTGTTCTGCTTCAGGCGGTTGTTTGAGGAAATCTCGTACCGTGCGATCGCGGCCCAGAATCCAGCCTAGGGTTAGCGTTCCACCTGCAACCAAAGAGAGCAATGTTAGGGTCATGCTGCGGGTCAGCCCTGAAAATTGCAGTTCCAGCCGTCCAAAGATAATTGTGAGCAGCAGCATCAACGCCAGACCAAACGGCTGTGCATTAGAAAAGGCCAAGTTGATCACCATACTCAACAATAGAATGGTGATCAGGCTTCGTGGTCCGGATCGTGCCAAATAGATAATCACTTTGCTCTGCCAAATTAAGAGAAAAATGACGCAAACAGTTGCAAGCCAAGCTTCGATCACCCAAAGGGCAGCAAAAGAAGAGAGTTCCCAACCCAGCAGTCCGTAGGCTAGACCAACGCATACCAGTGCAAGTCCCGAGAACCCAAACGAAGGGATTTTCATAGAGTAATGGTTTGACGACGAGCTGCAGTTTTACAGTGTAAGACCTTGGCGCTGTGGGGAGAAGCCCTGTCGGGCTTATCAAGAATTATGTTGATGGGGGTATAGGCATCTCGGTTGTAGAGGATGGGCTGTTTTAGCGGCTAGGGTACCCATTTCCTACTAAAATATGAAGCTATTTTGTTAAAAAACTCTTAAACTGTTCCTTGAAGTCTTTTTGCAACTAGGCTCTAGTTTTAGACTAAGGGGGGTTAACCTGTTGCGTTAAAGACGAACAGTGCAGCTGTAACAAGGCTGAAATCTGGTTACTGTCTTACTCCTCTTTTCGATGTTTCATGACCATGCTAAACCCTGCCATTCAAGGGCAATCCCTTGTATCTTACTTATTGACCTACTACAGCTTAGAAGCGGATCGCTATCCTAAGCCTGTCACTAAATTCCAAATTTTAGAGCGATGGTTGCGCTCCTACCCAGAGCCATGGGTCAGGCTAGCCTTGATTGAATCTCTGTATCAAGGTCGATATAAAGCCTTCTCAGTGGAAAAATTGCTTGCCTTTTGGCAACGTCGTGGGCAACCCATCTATCACTTCAGCTACGAGTTCGAGTCGATGGTGAGCCGTAATATTCCCCATCGATTAGGTAAAGCCTCGCCATCCACTGACTCTGGTAATGAGGTGCATTTGCCAGATTTTTCTGCTTCGGCTCCGAGTTCCACGAGTTCTCTTGCAGAGTCCGCTCCACTACCGTCTGAGAGCACAGTCGCCAATGGATCTGCAAATACTCCCTCTAGCGAGTCTCAGTCTTTAGCGGGTGTAGAGCATTCTCGGGCACGATCTGCGCGATCTTCAGATCAAGCTGCGTCGGCCTTTGCTTCCTCTAAGTCTGTTTTAGAGTCGGTTCTAGAGTCCCATCAGATTTTGCCGCTGAAGCTGACCCGCTCAAGCTTAGAACCCATTCATCAGTTTATGCCCGAGGCTCAACCGATTGAATTTTGCGAGAAGTTAGAGGCGATCGCCCGTTCTTCCCCCTAAAGCGCTTAGCGAGATCTGAACGAATGCCGATTTACAGGTGTCGTACCAGTGACGTTGCCTTAGGAGGAGGACTCCACGGTTTTCGATTCTGCCGCCGCGTCTTCCGCAGGAGCGGGTTTGATCATCCGAATTTCAGAACAGAACGTGGTGAGGCAAACCGTTTCATCGCGTCTTGTAATACTACTGCGTAGACGAAGATTCGGGCTGGCAAACCAAAACCGTTCTTCGCTGGTAAAGCCGTCCCCTGTAAACGTAAAGCTCATAGCTTCATCTTCACCCAGGCTAAAGGTGCCTATCATATCCTTGCCGTTTAGCCGACGGATGAGCTGACCTGTCGTTGTAGATGGATTGTCCATCACAGGAACCCAAAGCATGTTTCCTTCGTTGCGGGGTTTAAATCGGCTTTGGTAGGCATCGCCCACTTCACTCCAATGAATCTGTAAGCCCCCGATGGCTAGGGACGGATCCAACCCATTGGTTTGACATAGCTCTATCACTTCAGGTTGAGTGGGTTCCCAAAAGTCGCTCAGTAGTTCGGACCGCGCACTCTGATTCTTTTGCTCAACGAGGTTATGCACAGTACGCTGCGAAGTCCAGCGACCGTCGCACAGTTGGAAGAAAGATTGAATGTCCATGAAGCTTATTACAGAGTATGCCGAACCCTATCTATTCTAAAGGCTGAGGCGACGTGCGTGAAAACGGATGTGATCTTCAATGAAGGTGGCAATACAGTAGTAGCTGTGATCGTATCCCGGATGTTCACGGTAGGTTAAGTCTCGACCCGCTTGACGACAGGCCGCAACAAATAATTCTGGGCGCAGTTGTTCTTTTAAAAACGGATCAGCTAATCCTTGGTCGATCAGAATGGGTCTTTGATCGGTCGGTAAATGGGTCACTAGATAGGTTGCGTCATAGTTGCGCCATACCTCAGGATTGTCGCCCAAATAGCCGCGAAATGCTTTTTGGCCCCAAGGACACTGGCTTGGTGCTGCAATGGGGGCAAATGCAGAAATGGAACGATAGCGATCGCCATTGCGCAATCCGCACACCAATGCCCCGTGCCCGCCCATTGAGTGACCACAGATCCCTTGCCGCTGGGTATCTGCCGGAAAATGGGTTGCGATTAAAGAGGGCAGTTCTTGGGTTACATAACTATACATTTGATAATTTTGTAGCCAGGGTTCTGCTGTCGCATCCACATAAAACCCTGCGCCCGATCCAAAGTCCCAATCGTCATCCTCGCCAGGAATTCCTAGATTGCGAGGGCTGGTATCGGGGGCCACCAGAATCAGGCCTACTTCTGTGGCAATGCGCTGCGCCCCGGCCTTGACCATGAAATTTTCTTCCGTACAGGTTAAGCCTGCCAGAAAATACAGCACTGGCACTGGGGCAGTTTTTGCCTGAGGCGGAATATAAATTGAAAACCGCATCGGAGCGTTGCAGGTCTCAGATGGATGACGGTAAAAAGATAACTTGCCCTCAAAGCAAGTGTGGGACTGCAATAACTCTAGTTCGCTTGTCATACCCATTCATCTACCTTTGCCACAGCAATAGCACCAACCCTCAAAACCAGCTCACGTCAATCCGATGTTTGCCTATTGTAGGATTTGCAAATCTGATGATCCACAAATCTTACGTCCGCTTGTCGATCATGTCTGCTAACAATGCAAACACTCCAATTTGTGTGAATGCCATCAATAAAATTAAAGTGCGTTCCGTGAGATCGTGACGAATGAATACATCTTGAAACAAAGTAATGCAGAATAAACCGAAGAAAAACCCAGCCAGAGGCAAAAAGACACGCAGTGGTGCAAAATAAACGCCAGTTCTAAGGATGATTTGCACAAATCGCAGTGTATCGCGGATGGGCTTGATTTTGCTTCGCCCTGTGCGGGCAAAATAATTAATGGGGATAAAGCGAACTACGTAGTTATTGGTCAACATGGCCACTGTGATTGTGGTGGTAAAGCTAAAGGTATCCGGCAAGATATGGAGAAACTTTTCGACGATTGGCTTGCGCATCACTCGCAGGCCGCTATTTAAATCGGGAATGGGGTGCTTGGTAATCCATTCGGCAAAGCGGACTAGGAACCATTTAGGGATTTTGCGTAGGTTAGAATACTGCACCTTTTCGCCCGTTCGCGCTCCCACCACCATATCTGCAACCTCGGCAAACTCTAATAAGTGAGGAATTTGCTCGTTGGGATAGGTGCCATCTGCATCCGTAATCACCACAATCGGAAACTTTGCATGGCGGATACCCGTTTTGAGGGCTGCGCCATAGCCTCGGTTGCGCTCGTGTTCAAATACCCGCACGTCTGAACGCGTTGCTAATAGGGCCTGGGTTTGATCCGAAGAACCGTCGTTCACCACAATTACTTCGTACTGACAATTGAGGGGTGCAAACGTTTGCTCAAGCTGATCTAGCGTGGAGAGAATCCCCTCTTCTTCGTTATAGACCGGAATTACAAGCGAAAAATCTGGCAGTTTAGTTTTGGCGGTACTGGGTGGGTGAAAGGACATAGGCAGTGGTGAGGGCAATAGACCGGCAAAGCGTCATCATGTTTCAGTATCGCCTCTAGGGTGGAGATTAAAACCGATAACGGTGCGAAAAAAAGTCGCGTTACGGAGCCGTGCGTACCCGATAGATAAAGTAGTGTTCTGGATCTAAGGGCCAAAAATAATTATTAGACCAAAGAAACCCGCGATCAAAATGTTCTAAGGCTTTAATTTCCAGTTGATTGGGTTCTCCTCCCGGCTGTAGCGGTTGGTTGAGGATTAGCAGTACAGAATGTGGTGGTTGTTGCAGCAGGGTTTGCACTGCATCAAGCAGCTCGGACTGAGTGGGATTTTTTTTATAAATATTGGTTTGCCAGAAACTGCCGAATTCACCAACGGTTGGATAGTAAATGCGTGTGTCTAGATATCCGGCAAGGGGCGAAATTAAGTAGTCGGGATGGCCAACCAGGGTTGCAGATTCAATGGCCAATTGGTTGCGAATATACTGAGCAGCAGCTTGACTATCAGAAAATGGAAAGCGCAGATCGATGCCATAGGCAAATACGCCCGCAACGATATGCAGACCCAGAATGCCCACCACGAAATTTTTTTGAATGTTTTCTGTCCAGGCAGGTAGCTTGCCTAGTTTAGGGAAAATACGAGGGTGGACTGGCCCAGGCTTCTGATGCGGTAAGGATGACGGTGTTTGTTGTACAAGGTGATACTGAGCCAACCATAGACAGCAAATAAAGAGCAAAAAGAGGTGCCCGTGGTGCCGCATAAATCCGTACCACTTTACATAAGTAAACGCCTCAATTGCTAAGCTGCCGCACAGGAACAGTCCCAGGATTAAAGGTGTTCTTCTGAGCACGATGATGATGCACCCGATAATGAGTGCTCCCCCTATATCACGTAACAGCATGGTGAGGGTTAGCGACCCAAGATGCACAATATTGGTATTCCA
>DATNQK010000050.1:0-2371 GCA_036704065.1 Stenomitos sp. | reverse complement strand
ATGGCCACTGCGCTCATCAAACCCGACTCACTGATTAAAGCTTGGGCCAAGCCAAAACATCCCCAAACACTGGCCAACACCGTCAGATTTTTCAGGTCTTCCGACAAAAAGCGAGCTTGCTTTAAGACCACCCCAAGGAGCCAACCCCCACCGAGTCCAATGAGACCGCCCAACCCCAACCGTGAGGCCAGATCTTGAGCCACCATCATGGGGTCGGCATTGCCCTGCAGCACAATGTTGAGAACAACCACCGCCAAAATTGCACCGATGGGGTCAATGAGCACCCCCTCCCCTTCTAACAGAGTCACGACTTTACGCTCAGCACCCACCTGTTGCAGAAGAGGGGCAACCACCGTAGGGCCAGTGACAACCACTAAAGAGGCATAAATAAACGCAATTTGCCACGGAAATTCAGCAATCCAATGGGCCGCAGCACTGCCCCCCAGCAAAGTAATAAAAGTGCCCAACACCACTAAATTGCGAAGGCTGCTAGAAACATCTTGCACTTCCCTCAAGGTTAAGTTGAGGCCCCCTTCAAACAAAATGATGGCGACAGAAAGGGAAACAATCACTTCTAGCCCTTTTCCCAACAAATGAGGGTTCAGTAACCCCAATCCGCTAGGGCCTAAAGCAATCCCAAAAAGCAACAAAAAAACAATGCTGGGAACTTTGATAAAAGCCGCAACAACCTGCGCTGCAATCCCTGCTACAACTGCAATTACAATCAACAGCGTTAGTTCAAGATTGCCTTCCATTAACCGTTTCTCGTAACAGCAATGGGGTTATGCAACAAAAGGAGCCGCAAAAGAATGGGAGTAGACAAAACGAATCGCCATTGATTTATACGGTAGAGGTTTCGGGGTTAGTTTGCTGAACTTGACAAGGCGAGCAAAGCCCAAAAAATTCAAGTGTATGGTAATAAATTTCAAACCGAGCGGATTGGCGCAAGTGGCTCTCTAAGGAGTGAACTGGACATTCAGCTTCAGTAATCGGAATAGAAACACCACATTGCAAGCAAGTTAAGTGATGCCGATCTGCTTGAGATTGGCTATATAGTGTTTCACCATTGCCCAACACCCGAGCTTGCACAGCACCAATTAACTTTAAACCTTCTAGCGCTCGGTAAACTGTCGCCAATCCCAAAGGTGCATTGACGCGGCGCAGCTCAACATAGAGATCCTGAGCCGATATCTCGCGATTTAACTGCTTTAGCAATCGCAGTACCTTGTCTTGACTGCGCGTTGTACGACCTTTCATGGGGAGGTGCTAAACACAATAAGTTTTAATGTACCCAAACCCTATTATCGCTCGACTTAATCTCCCCATTGCCAAGATTAAACTTTTAGCTCAAACAGAGCATGATGCTTACTGAGTCAAGACCAAGAGGGATGCTTAGGCTCTTATACCTATGGTATTAGCGCCAGCCATCTCTCATTAGGCGTTAACTCAAATTAAAGTCTGTTAAACAAGACGGGCTTTTAGGCTCTAAAGGGTACTCTAATAACTTACGAAGCTTCAGGCTGCATTTCTGCGGAAAGCATTACCTTGAGGCAGAAAAATCTTGAAACGTTAGGTTTTTACTTTTCTTCCTACAGGCTCAGCATCTACTATAAGGTTGATTCTGTGTATTGCTTCTGTTCTGTTGTTCTCAGTCACACCTTAGGCGAATGATGCAGGACTGGTTAAAAAATCAATTTCGTCCGTGGTTTGGCACAAAACAGATTCCCGAACAAACCACCGGAGGTGCCTTGGTTAAGCACTATGGGGAGAACCTCAAAGACCCCAGTGCGCTAATCCATCGTGCCAATAAGCGGGCAACAGGTGGAGATATTGAGGGGGCCTTAGCCGATTTTCATGAGGCAATTCAGATTAGCCCTGCCCGTGCCACTGCATTTTACAACCGTGGTTTTCTACACAATACGCTAGGAAATTTTGAAGCTGCGATTGAGGATTTCAACCGCGCCCTTGAGTTGTTGCCCGATTATGATGAGGCATACTACCAGCGGGGGAACAGCCGATTACAGCTCAAGGAATTACCCGAAGCCCTACAGGATTTTAGTCGAGCCATTCAACTCAATCCTTATTCAATTAAGACTTACTACAAGCGAGCCGAAGCCTATGCTGAGCTTGGGGATACCTCTGGTGCTCTAGCAGACTATGCACAAGTCGTCATTAGAGTTCCTAAAGATGCCAATGCGTATTATCAGCGGGGTAAGTTCTTAGTCAAAGTTGGCGAGTTACTGTCAGCTATTGCGGATTTTACAACGGCTATCGAATACAATTCGCGCCATGCCGATGCCTACTGTAGCCGTGGCTGCTGTTACGCAGAGCTAGGCGAACTGGACAAGGCCAATGAAGACTTTAATCGGGC
>DATNQK010000049.1:0-6075 GCA_036704065.1 Stenomitos sp. | reverse complement strand
ACTATCTTGCTATGCTCACCATTGCTAGTATCCTCCTTTGGCTCTGATGAGTTAGTTCTAGGTTTTAAAACACGCCCTAGTAATCGCAGGTGGTTCTTTCGTGATCAGCTTTTGCGCCAGCATAAACTTAATCGTTTCCTGGGCCGCATAGGGAAGTGATTCAGTTGTTGAACCTGGCTTAAACGCGGTTTGCGCTTCTAGTGGTGTTAACCACTTAAACCCTTTAAGTAACGTTTGATAGTCAGCAACTGAAACGCCTGCTTGCTTGGCTTCAATGGGCAAAACTTCTTCTAGATTCGTTTTACGGTACTCAAGGGTTTCGTACCAGACCTTCAGAATCTTTTGCACGTCGTCGGCTTGCCGCTCTAGTACTTCCTGCCGCACCACCATCAAGTCTGGAACAATACCCGGAACATCCTTACTTGAAAAGAGTACCTTCCCTTTGCCAGAGGCGACGGCTTGACTCACGAAGGGTTCGTAAGAGTACACCACATCGGTCTTACCTGCGATTAAGGATGCGATCGCCGTATCTGCGGTTTGGTTCACCAGCTTCACTTTTGCTAGGGGTACGTTGCCCTTTTCCAGTGCCTTGAGAAACAGCAAGTGTCCCACCGTTCCAAGTTCAACCGATGCTTGCTTGCCCACAAGGTCTTGAATTGACTGAATGGAGGGTTTGGCAACAATCGCATCTGCACCCAATGATACATCCGTAATTGAAATCACCTTTGCCTTTACGCCATTGCTGACTGCGGTGATAAAATCGGAAGTCGTTGCTCCCATAATGTCGATTTTTCCAGCGTTGAACGCATTGAGCTGATCCGAAAGCACTGGAAACCAAATCACTTCCACTTGCACGCCGTTGGCTGCAAAGAAGTTTTTAACCTGAGCCACCTTCCAAGGCATAAAGCCAGCCCATAGGTTGAATCCTAACTTGATAGTTTGTCCTGAACCCTGCGCGGCACTCTCAGGGTTAGAGGGCGCACTTTTACTGCAACCCACCGTTGCCAGTAAAGCGGCTGTGGCCCAAACGGAAGACTTCAGCAGTGATCGTCGAGAGCATGAGGAAAACATGACAAAGATCTCCAAGCATTGGCAATATGTCGACCGACTGCTCTATGGCAGCGGCACCGATTTAAAGAATGGTTCTTCCTCCATCTGCCACGAGGGTTGTCCCATGCAGGAATTGCGCATCCTCGCTGGCTAAAAACAAAGCCGCTCGGGCGATATCTTCGGGTGTTCCTAAGCGTCCGGCGGGAATCGATTGACAGACGGCTCTTGCTTCACTGGCTGGATCTGCGGCCATATCGAATTCCGCTTGCAGCATGGGAGTGAGCGTTGGCCCCGGACAGATGGCATTAACTCGGATGCCTTGTGCGGCCCACTCCACGGCTAAGGCTCTTGTGAAGGCCACAACGGCACCCTTCGTTGCACAGTAAGCGCTATACAGGGATTGCCCAATAAAAGCGAGTTCAGATGCTGTATTGATGATGATTCCACCCCCTTGTGCGACCATGGGCGGAATGGCATGCTTGCAGCCAAACATCACACCCTTCAGGTTGACGCCAATTAACTGATCTAAATCGGTTTCAGTGGTTTCAGAGATGGGTTTGAGAATGGAAATGCCTGCGTTGTTGTGGAGGATATCGAGGCGGCCAAAGGTGGCAATGGTAGAGGCGATCGCCCCCATCACCTGCGCCTCTTGTGCAACATCCACTTGCATGGCACAAGCAGTACCGCCCTCGCGCTCAATCAAATGTTGTGTTTGAACGGCCCTCCCAGGATTGCTATCAGTGACCATTACCTTTGCCCCCTCACGGGCAAACAGCAATGCAGTTGCTTGGCCAATGCCTGACCCTGCACCTGTAATCAGGAACACCTTATCTTGTAGCTTCAAGCGACACCCCAGAGAACTCGCCATAGCATAGGGCGTAACCAGACTCTAAACTGTTCGCAAAATCACAATAAATTTGCGCTTAGAGGAAAATAAATGCAATTAAATTCACTAGGCCATAACAGTTCTAAATTTGATTTGTGCCTAAGCTAATTTGAGGTGCTGAATCCTCAGTTGAGCGTATCTTCTCAGGCCGACTTAACTCAAACTGTACTTGTATTCGGCCTTGAGCAGCTTGAGTACAATTTGCATGTCGTAGTGCGAAATTCCCTCAATGCTGTTGAGCTTGTCAAAAAAGGCGAGTAAATCTTCGTGGGTGCCGAAGTAGATATCGGCAATAATATTGCATCGTCCCGCTGTAACCGCTACAAACCGAACTTCTTCCATGGTGGTGAGCTGTTTGGCCACCACTTCCGTATGCCCATCCTTAACGGTGATAGCCAAAATCAGGATATGGGGAGTGCCCAGCTTTTCTGGATTGGGCCAGGCCACAATTTGAATGCTGCCTGACTGAATCAAGCGTTGAACGCGGTATCGGGCGGTTGCTTCTGGAATTTCTAATCGGTTGGCAATTTCTTTAAAGGCCATTCTGCCATCTGTGCGCAAGAGTGCCACGATACCCTGATCCAATTTATCGAGTTCTGGAGGCGTTTGTGCCAGGGAATTGGAGTACATGCTGGGTTCATTAAAAAACAACTTTTGCAGTGCAATATTGCCCTTAAAGTAAATAAGATTCCGAGGCTGATGTTTGTATCAAAACGATCTACTTTTAGTTGCAGCATCCCCTAGGTTAAATGGGAAGCCCAGACCGTTGAGGCAATCAAACAATGCAAAATATATGGCCCGCAGGCATTCGGTGTGCAGCAGTCCTAAGCTTCGATGTAGATGGTGAAGCTGGGATGCTGCAAGGCGATCCGCGCAACCAAGAGCGGTTGGCGGTTTTATCTTGGGCTCGGTATGGGCCAAAGGTGGGTGTGCCCCGCATTCTGGAAATGCTCCAGGCAAAAGGAGTAAAGGCTACATTCTTTGTGCCAGGTTACACTGCGGAACTCTATCCTGATCTGATTAAACGCATTGCCGCCGAAGGGCATGAAGTGGGGGCACACGGATACTTGCATGAACCTGCTTCTACCCTGAGTTCGATTGAAGAAGAAGTTGCCTTGGTCAAAACCTGCACGATTCTGGAGCAACTAACGGGACGTAAGCCAGTCGGGTATCGTGCGCCTTGGTGGGACTTAAACCTAGGCTCTCCCGCGTTGATGGCCAGTCATGGGCTGCTCTACGATTCTTCTTTAATGGATGATGATAAGCCCTATACGTTGAAAACGTCTGCGGGAGATTTAGTCGAAATTCCAGTGCATTGGACCAATGACGACTGGGAGCAATTTGCCTTTATTGCAGAACCCAAGGTTGGCAGTGGTGTGATTGAAACTTGCGAAAAGGCATTCCAGCTCTGGAAAGAGGAGTTTGATGGGATGTATCGCTACGGCAGTGCCTTTGTGCTCACGATGCACCCCGAAATTATCGGACGTCCAGGCCGAATTCTAATGCTGGAGCGGTTAATCGACTACATGCGATCGCATGAAGGCGTGTGGCTAACCACCTGCGAAGAAATTGCCAAACATCATGCTGCTTGTAACGCAACGCTGGCGCGGAGTGAGGTTTAGGCTTTCTATCATGCTTCTTTCTCCCCGTTTCCAAAATAATGTGGCGTTGAGTGTCGTATTCCTGTTGTATGGCGCAGGCATAGGACTTTGTTGTAGTGAGAATTGGGCATTGAATCTGCTTGGAATTGTAGGGTTGATGGAAGCATTATTGCTTTCGGCAACGCTGACCCATGAATTAATCCACGGCAATCTCTTCAAAACACATCGCTCCTTAAATGTCTTCTGGGGGCAGTTCATGACCCATCTCAACGGTGCTTGCTATGTCCCCTGGCCTGCTTTAGTGGAACATCACTTCAACCATCACCTTTACCATGTCGATTTTGTGGGCTTTGATGTGGCTGCGTATTTTAAGGCACTGCCCCCTTGGGTGCGCCGCTGTTACATGGCCCTGGAATGGCTCTATTTTCCGTTGCTGGAGTTTGAACTCCGCTGGCGGCTAATTCTATTGCCGTTTTTGACAGCAGGCAAGATGGCATGGAAAGTCCGCACCGCTTTGCTTATGCTGATACGCACCACTGCTTTTGGCCTCTTGGCTTGGATTTGCCTAAAGGCATTGGTTTTGTATGGCGTTGCCTATATTTCTTTTGTGAACCTCATGCGCTTTGCTGATGCATTTCATCACACCTACGACTATGCGATTGTGCAGCAGCCCATTCCATCACGCGATCGCCAGTACGAGCAAGCCCATACCTTCTCCAATTTGATTTCTACCCAGGTGCCAAGCCTCAACTTACTGCTGCTCAATTTTGGTTATCACAATGCGCATCATCACGCGATGAGTTGCCCCTGGCACGACCTGCCGCAACTGCACGCCACCCTCTATGGTCAACCCGCTCCTAACGTCCTGCCTTTGGCCACACTGGTCGGAAACTACCACCGCTTTAGAATCCAACGCTTATGCTCCGGTCAAGGCGAATCGCACCCAGACCTTGAAGGGTCGGCCCTTGATTCCTTTACAGGTGGAATTGCCGTGTCTTTTTTGACACCCCCCTCTGCCTCTGTTTTGAGCGTTTACAGTTAGAACTTATGAGCCAGACATTAAAGGCAGAGGATTTGGTAGGTGTTTGGCGCAGACGCAGCATCGAACTGGAAGACGGGCAAATTGACACCACGACTCAAGTGTTTTGGCTGCAAACCCAGGCTTGCTTTGGAGACATTCGCATTCCTCTTGAACGGCCTGAACTGCCCCTGCACCGCGATTTGGCCGATCTGACGGAATCGGGTGCCCTCGCATTGGCTCATCAGCAAGGGTTTGCCGGAATGACCCACCTTGAGGGCAATACCTGTCACTGGCAGCGTTATCTCGACTATCAACCGCCAAACGGCTCTCGAGATATAGGCTTGTTGCAACTAGAGCAGGACTGCCTCGTGGAATTGGGTGTAGAACAGGTCTACCGCGAAGAGTGGGAACGGATAGACGACGGCAGCACAGGCTGCATTGCCTTGGTATTAGACCCCGACGAACCTTCCGGAATGGGTGAACGGTGGCAAGGATGTTTTGTTGCAGTGGGCAATTACTTTGTCTATGTTTTGGATCAGCGGCCAGCACTCCCTGCTGCCAATTCTATGTTGGAACTGCTCCAATCTGCCCAGAACCGTACCGAGCAACTGCGC
This sequence comes from Stenomitos sp., assembly GCA_036704065.1. Taxonomy (GTDB): domain Bacteria; phylum Cyanobacteriota; class Cyanobacteriia; order Thermosynechococcales; family Thermosynechococcaceae; genus JAAURS01. The sequence continues at coordinate 903 of DATNQK010000049.1, read as the reverse complement.
TACCTCAATTGCGAAATTTCGTTTGGGCGTTGTAATTTGGGTCGGAGCCTGTGGGAAATTGAGCGCTCAACGTTGCCGTGGCGAGAAGGACAGTCTCTTTGGAACCCCTCCGACTTGAGTGTAGACCTCGACCGTCAGCAAGTGATGCAGACAGTGACCGATGCGATTGTGCCCCAGGTGCGCACTTGGCGCATTTTGGAATGGGGCAATGACTTTAAACATGCCCAGCTAGAGTCTGCGCATTTTTGATGTGTGCGAAGACACGAACTCCGGCGTGGAGAAGTTCAAGGTGGTTTTAACCTTCCAGGAGCTTGGCTAACCTAATGGCCAATTCATTCAACTTCTGCCGTTCTGTTTCGTCGAAGGTTTCTAGCAGCTTGGACAGTCGGTATTGATCTTGGGGTGCAATCCACGCTAGGAACTCCTGTCCCTGAGGTGTGAGCTTAATCATCAGTGCTCGCCGATCTGAGGGATGGCTGTCGCGTTCCACATAAGCGTCTTGCTCAAGTCCGTCTAGGAGTCCTGTCATAGCGGCCCGTGAGACACCACAGTGTTTCGCCAGTTCCGACGGGCTAGCGCACAGTTCTGGTGCGCTGCTGAGGTACATTAAGACGGCCAATTTGGTTTGAGAAATGCCAAGTTTAGCTGCATGTTCGTCGCTAGCCCGCAGAACGGCGCGAGCAATTCGGGTGACGATAGACATGGTTTGTAGCCCATCGGTTGGGTTGGGCAAGTTTCCTGTAGCTTGGGTGGCTTCTAGCACCAGTTGGGCCAGTGGATCGAATTTAGAGAGTATCTCACCTTGCTGAGCGGATTGCTGTAGTGCGGCTAAGGATTGTTCGAGTTGCTGGACTTTGGCGATCGCTGCTGACTCCCGCTGACGCAGTTCCTTGGTGGCCTGTT
>DATNQK010000048.1:0-10396 GCA_036704065.1 Stenomitos sp. | reverse complement strand
CTTGGTCATCGTCTTCAACAGACAAAATCACTAACCGCGCATTGCAGAACTTGACAAGCTCTGCCACGGTTTCAGCAGCATCGCGGGAATCTCGGCTTTGGTCAATCGGAAATAGAACGGTCTTAAACATTAAGCGCACCTCCAGGGTACCGACTCCGGTAAAATTGTGGACGGCAGGGGTTCATTAATTTTTACAATGACTCGCCAACTCAATCGATGATCTCGGGTGCTTGACTTGCATCTGCTGCCGGATGCACCGCCTAGCATCCCAAAACGAGGGTTTCAGAGCATCGACATTGGAATGGCCTTTAATACGCACCTAGGAGAATAGACTGTGTCCAAAAAAACTCTAGCAAATTTATCATCCGCCGATTTAGCCGATAAGAGAGTTTTTGTGCGGGTTGATTTTAATGTTCCGCTCGACAAAGAAACGGGAGCCATCACGGACGATACCCGAATCCGAGCTGCACTTCCAACCATTAAAGATTTAATTTCCAAGGGTGCAAAGGTCATTTTGGCGAGCCACTTTGGCCGCTACAAAGATGTAGAGAAAAATGGCAAGGAGAAGTACACGCTGGCTCCCGTGGCCAAGCGGCTCTCTGAATTGCTAGGCGCAGACGTGATCATGTGCAGTGACTGCATTGGCGATGCAGTGGCTGCCACGGTCAATGGGCTGCAATCCGGCCAAGTGGCGTTGCTGGAGAACGTGCGCTACTATCCCGGTGAAGAAAGCAACGACCCTGAGTTTGCTAAGCAACTGGCCTCTGTTGCTGACCTGTACGTCAACGATGCCTTTGGCACAGCCCACCGTGCCCATGCCTCCACCGAAGGCGTGACCCACTACCTCAGCCCCTGCGTGGGTGGCTACCTGATCGAGAAAGAACTGCAATATCTGCAAAATGCGATCGAAAATCCCCAACGTCCTTTGGCTGCAATTGTCGGTGGATCTAAGGTTTCCAGCAAAATTGGTGTGATTGAAACCCTGCTCGATAAAGTGGACAAGCTCTTTATCGGCGGCGGGATGATTTTCACGTTCTACAAGGCTCGTGGCCTCAATGTAGGCAAATCCTTGGTCGAAGAAGACAAGCTGGAATTGGCGCGCTCCCTCGAAGCAAAGGCCAAAGAAAAAGGCGTCCAGTTCTTGCTGCCCGTTGATGTGGTGGTGGCGGATAACTTTGCCCCCGATGCCAATGCCCAAACCGTTAGCATTAACGACATCCCCGATGGCTGGATGGGCTTAGATATCGGGCCAGACTCTGTCAAGGAATTTCAGGCTGCGCTGCAAGATTGCAAGAGCGTGATCTGGAACGGGCCGATGGGTGTGTTCGAGTTCGATAAATTTGCAGCAGGCACTGAGGCGATCGCCCGTAGCTTGGCTTCCTTAACTGGACAAGGCACCATCACCATCATCGGTGGCGGTGACTCTGTGGCTGCGGTTGAGAAGGTCGGCTTGGCTGACCAAATGAGCCATATCTCTACTGGCGGTGGCGCGAGCTTAGAACTGCTCGAAGGCAAAGTGCTACCTGGTATCGCTGCCCTCAACGATGCTTAAGCGCTAACCCTGTTTTAGTTAAGCAGTATTAAGTTCTGCTGAGTTGTGCTAAGTCCTGTCAGAAATGCAGGACTTAGCAACCCTGAATCTGGCATAAATAAACCCAACGCCTTAAGCGCACACGTAACACTGAGTTACGATAATGAGGTGGGCTGATGTCAGTTAATCCGGTTAAGCTTGCGTTGGAACAAGCCCTACAGGGCGCTTTTCGGCAGTGTGATAGCGCAGGGCTATCCCTCAATGAGGCGCAGCGACAGATTGTGCAGCAGGTCACATTAACCCTGCTCTTACAGGCTTTAGCCGATCCCACGGCTCTAGAAGAAGAAAACCCCTTAGCATCATTATCGGAAGAGCAGCGCAGTCTGTTATTGAACTATGTCGCTGAGTGCGATCGCCAAGGTCAAGATTGGAAGACAGTGTTGTTCAACGATTGGGTGGAAGGTCGCAGTTCAGGGGCCGTACAGTTTTTGCGTGATCGCTACGGGTTCGATTGGATTCAGCGCCTTCAGCCAGAGCACCTAGGTCTGTACCGCGAGGACGAAACAGCAGCTCTGGGGGTGGGCGATCGCATTGAAGTATCGAGTCGATTGTGGGAATGGATTCCTGAAGAACTGGGCGAAGAACCGGAGTGGATGCCCTGTACTGTCATTCACCTCGATGAGGTACAGGATGCCGACAAGACCTATTGCAATGGCGTGGTTCGCTTTGAGAGTGGTCTGGAGTTAGAGATCATGGGCCTAAACGACTGGAATCGTAGCAACTGGCGGCGGCCCAAATCTGCCCTCTAGGTTGTGGTTGAACGGCGGTTAGTTCAGCGGTAAAGTGTGGGGCAACGCACTGTGGATGGAACGCATCAATTCCTTAGTGGTAAAGGGCTTAGATAACCATCCCTGAAAACCGAGTTTTTCACAATGGGAACGATTTTCGAGGGTATTTAATCCGCTCATGGCCACCACACGTAAGTTCGGTTGGATTTGCTTGAGCAACGACAGCAGCATTGGCCCATCCAAGTAAGGCATCATCAGATTCGTCAACACCAAACAAATTTGATCTTTGTGGTGCGCGTACAGGGCGACCGCCTCTGTGCTGTCATGGGTCGCAATAATGCGGTAATTATGGGCTTCTAAAACCGTTTCAATCACAGTGCAAATGGCAGGTTCGTCATCCACCACTAAAATGACGTTATTTTGCCCTTCTTGGAACTCCTCTAACGATTCTTCTTCAGGAATCAACTCCGACGCTTGCTTTGCAGGCAGGTAAAGCACAAATCGACTGCCCTTACCAACCTCACTTTGGATATCAATAAACCCCTCATGAGACTTCACAATCCCTAACACAGCAGAGAGACCCAAGCCTGTACCTTTGCCAATTTCTTTGGTTGTAAAAAAGGGATCGAAAATACGCTCCATAATCTCAGGGGGCATCCCAATGCCTGTATCCGAGATCGTGACTGCCACATAGGGGCCAACCCGTGCATCGATATGCCGCTGCAAAAACAACTCATCCACAAAGCAGTTTTTGGCCGAGATCGTTAATTTTCCCCCATGAGGCATGGCATCTCGGGCATTAACGCAGAGATTCATAAAGATCTGATGCAGTTGGGTGGCATCGCCGGAAATGGTCCACAAATTGGACGGCAAATCAATGCAAATTTCAATCAAACGAGGCAACGTTTGCCGTACAATCTGCTGCACTTCGGACAATAAATGCTTGAGTTGGATGGGCATTCGTTTGCCTTCCAAACCCCGAGCAAAGGATAAAATTTGTTGAATTAACTCCGCACCTCTACGAGCCCCCGTTTCCAACATTCCTAACAACTTTTCTGTGCGGTCGTCTAGGTTAGAAACCTTCAGCGGCAAGATCTGCGCAACGGCCAACATCGGCGTCAAAATATTATTCAGGTCGTGGGCGATGCCACTGGCTAAAGTGCCTAAGCTTTCTAAACGCTGTGCTTGCAAAAACTGTGCTTCGAGCAGTTGCTTTTGGGCAATTTCTTGTTTGAGTAGATCGTTAGCTGTTTTCAGTTCAGCAGTTCGTTCCTGAACGCGTAACTCCAGGGTTAGATTGACGTCTTTGAGGGCTTCCGCTGCTTGCTTGCGCTCAATGGCATACCCGAGCGATCGCACCAAGACATCCTGATTCAGATGCCGTTTCACCAAATAGTCCTGCGCTCCACGACGAATCGCCTCAACCGCCAACTCATCGTCGTTAGTATTGGTCAGCACCACAATCGGCAGTTTAGGCGCTTTGTGCTGCAACACATCAAGGGAGGCTAACCCGTAACTATCCGGCAGAGTTAAGTCCAATAAGATCAAGTCGAAGGGGGGTGTTGTTTCTACATCCCCCGTCTCTGCATCCTCAAACTCAGCATCCAGCAACCTCACCGCTTCTGCTAGACGGTTAACATGCGCCCAACTAAACCGCCGGAGCCTGCTTCCTCTTAAGATTTCCAGCAATAACCGTGCTTCTGCTGCGCTGTCTTCCACCAACAGAATTCGGACAGTCGCCCTTTCTATCCTCTCTGGGGAGGCAACGTTGCAGTCTCTAACCAAAATTGTTCAATTCCTTTGACAATTTCAAAAAGCTGGCTTAAATTTCGTGACTTTGAAATAAAACAGTTGGCATGCAAATCGTAACTTTTGGCAATATCGTCTTCGCTGCGGGAAGTGGTGAGCACCACCACCGGAATGCGTTGCAAAGACGGATCGGCCTTGAGTTCAGCTAAGACCTCACGCCCATCCTTCTTGGGAAGGTTCAAGTCCAACAGAATCAGGTCAGGACAAAAGCAATGAAGATTTGCCTCGTCCTGCCGTAGATAAGCCATTGCTTCCATGCCATCCCGTGCGACTACAATCTCGTACTGAATGGCGGATTTTTTGAAAGCTTCCTGTATTAGGCGGATATCGCCACGGTTATCTTCGACTAAAAAGATAGTTTTTGGTCTTTCGTCCAATGGCATGATCGCGATCGCGGCCTCCTACAGGGATAGTGAAAAAGAACTCTGCTCCTTCTCCTAACTGAGACTCAACCCAAATTTTGCCTCGGTGACATTCAATGATCTTTTTGCAAATCGCCAAACCCATACCCGAGCCTGGGTATTCGTCTCGCGCATGTAGACGTTGAAAAATCACAAAAATGCGATCTGCAAACTGCGGCTCCAAACCAATGCCATTGTCTCGAATCGAGAACAGCCATTGATCTTCTTGGCGTTGGACACGAAGATGAATCCGAGGCGCAACACTGGGCTGCTTAAACTTAATGGCATTGCCAATTAAATTTTGGAACAACTGCATCAATTGCGTTTTATCTGCCACGAGCGTCGGTAAAGGATCGTGGGTAATCAATGCACCGGTTTCAGCGATGCGGCCTTTTAGGTTGGCTAGGGCTTGCTCTAACGACTCTTCTACATCCGTCAGTTCCCACTCAATCCCCTTAAGATCGACCTTAGAGTAGAGCAACACATCGTCAATCAGCGTTTGCATTAAGCTCACGCCCTCAACGGCAAAGTTGATAAACTCCTTGCCTTCTTCGTCTATTTCATTGTTGTAGCGCATCTCCAAAAGCTGGACAAAATTAGCCACTTGGTGCAGCGGTTCCTGGAGGTCATGGGACGCAACATAAGCAAACTTCTTCAGTTCTCCATTAGAGCGCTCTAAGTCCTGGGCCAAAATGGTCAGTTCTTCAGCTTGATGGAGCACCAGATTAATAATTGCCTTTCTTAACTCAGCTGCCGCTTTGATCTCCACATCCTTCCAAGGCAGCGACTGCATCCGTACCGTTTGCTTCCATAATTCAAAAGACTTTCTGGGGCAAAGACGTAGCTCGTCTCCCAACTGCTGTAGCTCATAGGCGTGGTTTGGATCACCCCCCCAGTTCACCGTTTGAATCACTTCTGGACGGAACCATAGCACGTAGCTTCGCTTCGAAATTTGAATCGCAAGTAGGCCACTCGCCACATCTTTAAAGCGCTGTGCATCGGTATAGACCTGCGGGAGCGCATCAGTAGCAAAAACCTCGTCTTTTAACGTTTTCGCCAACCATTGCACTAAGAAATTGAGTTCTTCTTCTGAGGGGGTGTAGCCCGTGGTAACCCACTGGCCACCAAAACACACAGCAGCGCCTTTAGCATTGGCCATTTCCAACAGGTTAATGTCTTGCCGAACCAGCCCATCAATGAAGCTATCGGCTTCCGACATTTGCTCAATCAGAACAGCATTGACCTGCTTCAGTTTGACTTGATAGGTATAGTCTGCCGTTTCCTCCCGTGTCGAAATTTCTGCAAAAATGACACGTCCCAAAAACTCGCAGGCTTTCCGCAGTTCGTAAGGGACATACATGGGCGTGCGGTGATGGCAGGCAATCAAGCCCCACAGTTTCTCGTCCTTCATTAAGGAAATCGTGAGCGAAGCCCCCACTCCCATGTTGTGCAGATAGTCGATATGGCAGGAATAAGGACTGCGCAGGATAGAAAGGGTGAGATCAATCGGGTGGTTGGTAACAGGATTATCGGAGGGGTAAAGCGGCACCGACTCCGCATGGGTATCTGGAATCACCCGAATCCAATTGGACAAAAACATCTGCCGCGCTGGATAGGGAATGTCCGACTCTGGGAAATGCAGACCCAGATAAGATTCCATGTCCTCTGCTTTTTCTTCCGCCACAACTTCTCCGTGGCGATCTTCATCGAACCGATAAAGCATCACTCGGTCAAACCCGGTGACTTTACGCACTTCTCTGACAATGATTTGGCAATAGTCTTGCAGGCTGGCAGCCGCTTGTAGCTGGTTAATAGAGGCTTTAGCCAAGTGGTAGAAGCTGAGGAAGGGAATGTTTTCTTGCGTGAGGGATGGCTCTAACTCCAAAATCAGAAAGCCGTCTGCATTACGATGAAAGACCGCATCAAAAACCCGATAATCGTTCTTTTGCGTGCGAAACCACACTTGGGTTGGATTAACCAGATCTAAATTTTCGGTATTCAACCCTGCCTTGAAGCGATCCACTTGGAAGGAGTCTAATAAATCTTCGAGTGTCTTTCCTAGAACATCTTTGGGGGCAATGCCCAGGGCTTTGGTCGTGTTCTGGCTCACTTGCAAGATGGTTAGATCGGGTTCTTCTAACACAAGCAAAACGCCGTGGGATTGAATATGCGTCAAAAAATTGATGGATGGCTGTTTTAATCGAGTCAATTGGGCATCAGGCACTTCAAGATTAAAACTAGCCATGATTGTCCTCCGAGGCACAAAGAGAAACGATACAAGAGCGCAAACCGAGGAAATACTAAGCAAAAATGCTCAATTATTACCGCTAAAATCTCTGCGCTATATCCATGATGGAGGCTTTTTTCGGTCGTTTACGAGCACGTTTCAAAGTTTATTTTTATGAATAAATTCGACTAGATTTTTGACAAAAAAAGTTTTAACGCGAGTGCCTACTGCAAGGGCAGCGTTACAATCCTTAACCAAAAGGCCTCTATGCGCTGTACAATCTCGCGCAAGCGTTCCGGCTCGGTCGATTTAACAACATGAGAATTGCCGTGGAGGGCATAGGTTGCTATGACATCTTCAGGGTGAGCCGACTGGGTCAGAACGATGATGGGGATGCGTTTCAGCTCAGGATCGGTTTTGATTTCGGAGAGCACTTGCTGCCCTTGGTTTTCGGGCAGGTTTAGATCGAGCAGAATCATGTCGGGACGGGAGGCTTGGCTATAGCTTCCGCGTCGGTGCAAAAAATCAACGACCTGCGCACCATCGGCCATCACTTCAATACGGGGCTGAGCAGGACTGTCTTGCAGGGCGTTCTGGATGAGCGCCACATGCTCAGGCATATCCTCAACGAGCAAGATAAACCGTTCAACGGAAGAGGCATCGGTATCCAAGGCTACGCTCCTAGGAATTGACCACTCAATGACAAAACTGAGCTAAGCGTAAGTGTTCCCTTACGACCCTAGTTTAATTGCATGAACAATCTCGCTCTAAGAAGGCACAGATATACACCTTCTTAAGCAAGTAAGTTTACTACTGGATTTAGCGAAGAATTCTAAATTGAGAAACAAAATTTACATAACCTTTCGAAGGTTGAACGTTTAATTTATGTTTATCACCTATCAAATTACTGTAGTGAAGTCTCTGTAATTTTGTCCATTTCTCGCTGTACACTGCGATGAAAAATCTTCAAATTTAAACGACGTGTTAGATACTCGGTCAACCATAACCATTCGCCATACCGTCGTCTACGAAATTGCAACCGCACCCACCAATCTTCTAGCGAAAGAAGGGACTGTTGCCACAACGGTATCGTGATCAGCGGTAGGCCGCTTAGCTTGTAATCGCGATCGCCTAGCATTTTGCCAATGGCTGCTTCTACCCGTTGAATCTGCGGCGGTGATAACTTGGTATGCCACTGCTGCACCAACTGGATATTGGGAGACTGATAGGTGGTGTGCTCTGGATAGCTCAGCATTGCTGCGTCGTAGACCAACCCTAAAAAGAGACAGATTTGCGCTAGGGTCTCGGTGGGATTATCAATTAGCCTTTCATAGGTCACCTCAATAAATTGATCGGGTTTCAACTGGCTACGCAGCGTATCCCATGCCACTTCCGTTGCCATCCATCGCTGTGCGCCTGCCCATACATTGCCAGCCCAGCCCATCCCCATCAGCGACAGTGCCACATCACGCCCATCGCGCACGATATGAATAAAGCGGGCCTCTGGCCACAGTCGCAAAGTCTTTTCAAACCCATAGTGCAACGTTGCCCCAATTTCTGATTTGCCATCGCGATCTCGACGCTGTGTTAAAAAGCTATTCACCAGTTCTGGGTAAGAAAGGGTTGGATCGATCTCAACCTTTGCACTTCTAAAAATCCGATTTTCTTCCAACCATTGATGGTAAGGTTCCAGTTCTGGCCATCCGCTTTCAGGCAACTGCTCAACTGCATATTCAAACTCGTGACAAAAGGCAATTTGAGGATGATGATTTAACATCAAACGCAATAACGTCGTACCTGATCGCTCTGCACCCACCAAGAAAATAGGCCGACTTACCAGCGGCCAATCTTGACCCTTCCCCCCCATTTGTGGCTCCTAAAATTTGCCCCTTTATCATTGCAGCAGACGGTTCTGTTCACAACTGTGATGGCTGCTACGACAATTGGAGTACATGCGATCAGTATTGTTTGACACAATTGTTTAACGCAGGGGAAACGCCGCGTACATAGTTCTATTCAGCCCATCAAAAGACCATTATGGAGCAGGGCCAAACACTTCGTCTTCAATGCCTACCCACCATTCGCCTAAACCCATTAAAGCAGTGTGTAACTCTTGCAGTTCTTGCATGTAGGCTTCTGAAGACATTGTCTCACGCCGTTCTTGGAGCTTCTTGAGTCGGAGCTGAACCAACAGCCAAGGTTTAGAAATGCCGTCTGTTTCTTCGATGTATCGGGCCAGTTGTTCGCTATCCATAGGGAATCAGTGGATTAGATGAGTGAAAAGATTGTGTTCGAGACCGTAAAGGGCAATTCTGAAATGAAGGACAATGCTACGGGCTGTGGTTGTATTCTAATGTGCTTCTGGGATTGAGGGGATTTGCAAGGGGAGGGAGTGCAGCGGTAATTTGCTGTAGCGTTGCTGCCATCACATCTGAGGTTTGACCAAACACAGTATAGGCAAGCGCTTCGCGGTAAATGCGCTGGGCCGGATGACTTAAGGCTATTGCCCCACCCCGCGCTGTAGCCACGGCTGCATGGCTACACTGCACTGCCATCTGAATTGCTTGTGCCCTGAGTACAAGCCGATCTTCATAATCCAGCGAGGAGGCTGAATCTACTGTTTCTGCGGCTTCTGCTTGATAAATGCGTTGGCGTAGGGTTTGCAACTGTTGTTGGAGGGTGGCATGACAAGCCGCAACTACAGGTATTGCAAAGGTTGAACCAGCGGCGATCGCATCCAATCCCGCTTGCGCACAGCCTAAAGCAAAGAAACTATGGTGCAGTACATTGCGTCGATCTGCCTGAGCGAGCCAATCTGGTGGCTGGATCTGGACAACCGCTTCTGGTGGTAAATGCCACTGGTCAATTTCAGCCGTAACGGTATGGGTAGACTGCATTACAGCCAGGGGTAGGGGTGCTCCAAAGCGAATTGCACCTCCTTGCGGCTGAACTTGGGGTGTAAACGGCATCATGCCCAATAAAACCTGGCCATCCGGCAACACTGCCCCCACAATGAAGTGTTGAAAACAAGTCCAGCCTGTAATCCAAGGCACCTGACCGTTGAGGCAATACCCATCTTTGAGCGGTGTTGCGCTCACCGCAGGCAAACCCTGGCGTCGCAATTGCGAAAATCCTACGCCAATGCAGGTTTGGCCTGTACCCAGGTGCGGTAGGTAATGGTGTTGCAGAACCGTATTGGTACTGGTTGCCAACATTGCCGCTGCGCTCTGGTGCTGGGTTTGTAAAAATGCCAAAGCACCAGAATAGCGACTTACCGTTTCTTGAAACATGCGGAAGGTCAACGCATCAACCCCCAGTCCATGCAACTGAACAGGTACGCGTAGTGCTAACCAAGATTGAGCACCAAGACCGTGGAGGGCTTGCCGCAGGGCTTGCGGATCGGCATCAAGCTGAGCGGCATGGGGCGCAACCTGATGCTTCAGATAAGCTTGCACTTGCTCTAAAAAAACGCTCCGTTTGTCGGTATCCATCAGCCCTAGAGGATAAATCCGTTGTCTGCCTGTTCCTTATTGCTGAGAAAGGCGCTGAACCGCTGCCCCGCTAAAACGAGCATGGGCTGCTGCTAACACACCCGGAATTTGAGCGGCGTGGGGGCTATGGGCAAGGGCCTTTTGTAAGT
>DATNQK010000047.1:0-6523 GCA_036704065.1 Stenomitos sp. | reverse complement strand
CTTCGAGCACCGCGAAGCTGCCGTCCTGGGAGCCGTCGTCGACGAAGATCACCTCCGCCGGACGCCCGAGCGAGCGCACGACCGGGTCCTCATTGTGGAACAGGATAGTGAGCACCGTCAGTACATGGCACAGTTGCTCTCAGAGACAGGATTCAACGTTAAAGTTGCAGACTCCGTAGAGAGGGCCATGCTCCTCTGGCAAACTTGGTGCCCTCATTTAATTTGGCTAGATTGGCAACCGTTGTCTTCTCAGGAATTTAATTTCGTACAGTACATTCGCAGCATGGAGACGACACAAATTAAGCGTGAAAATGGCAGTTCCTTAAGCACTTCAAAGGTCCTTGATCTCGGTATGCCCTCAATGCCTGCATTGGGTGCATCAAATGAGACTGTCATCATTGCCATGACTGCTGACAGTTTTGAAGACCCCTGTCAGGCAACCTTGTCTGCTGGGTGTAATAACTGTATCTCCAAACCAACGCAAGAGGCAGCGGTTTTTGAAATGATGGCAAGATATCTAGGCGTGCGTTACCTCTATGACAATCCACCACGACGTCATTCATCATCTTCCCAGCTTGCCTTAAGTACGCAAGAGATTGAGCAGCAAATGTCTCAAATGACAGACGCTTGGCTCACAACCTTTCTCCAGGCTGCTATTAACTTAGATGAAGAGACTCTAGCCCATCATATTGAGGGGATTGCAGAGGATTTTTCGTCTCTTGCTAGTGAACTCAAGAGCCGGTTAAAACAACTACAATTAGATCGTCTGATAGACTTGGCGCAAAGGGCCTTTGCACTTAAAGTAGCTATCAATTTATAACCAAAATAGATAAAATGCTGTTTTTGCCTGACATTCCCCTTGAAAGGCTAAAATAACTCTTAGAGCGAGAGATTATGAATGATACTGCCAATACAACGGAAAACAACATTGTCATCGTTGATGACAATGTCAATAATCTTAATTTGCTGGCAAGTATTCTCTCGCAAAAGAATTATAAAATCAGGCGTGCGATCAATGGCAATTTGGCAATACGCTCAATTCAGTATTCGCCTCCTGATCTTATCCTCTTAGATATTAATCTACCTGACATATCGGGTTATGAAGTCTGTAGTCAATTAAAAAATGATCCAAAGACCAATAATATTCCAGTTATATTTATTAGTGCATTAAGCGAGACTCTGGACAAAGTAAAAGCATTTTCAGTAGGAGGAGTGGATTATATTTGTAAGCCTTTTGAAGTGGACGAGGTTTTGGCTCGAGTTGAAAATCAACTGGCACTTCAATCGGCTAAAAATGAAATTCAAATGTTTAATAAAATATTAGAACAGAGAGTCGTTGAGCGTACAACTCAGTTGGAGTTGACCAATCAACGACTCAAAGTCATTAATCAATCTCTAGAATTAGAAATTGCGGAGCGTCGTCAAGTACAAGCGGAGCTTCGGTTACTGAAATCTGTAGTGGTTAATGCCAATGATGCAGTCATTATTATTGCAATGGCACAGCCTTTAGAGATAGACAGTGCTAGCCCCCAAATTATCTATGTGAATGAGGCCTTTACCCGGATGACGGGATATAGTGCTGAGGAAATCGTCGGTCAAACCACGCATTGTTTGCAAGGGCCAAATACAAGCAGGGCAGATTTAGAAGAAATTTATCAGGCCTTTAAGACATGTCAACCCATTCAAATTGAGTTGCTGAGCTGTCGCAAAGATGGAACTGAATTTTGGGTCGATTTGAATATTTCGCCAGTAGTAGGGGATACAGGTAGTTATACACATTGGGTTTGTATTCAACGAGATATTACGCAACGGAAACTTCAAGAGCAAGAAATATTAAGGTCTTTGGAACAGGAGCGAGAACTGAATGAATTGAAGTCGCGCTTTGTGTCCACTGCGTCTCATGAGTTTCGCACTCCCCTTGCTACGATTCAGTCGGCAATTGATTTGCTAGAACACTATGCTCATGTGCTGACCCAACCAGAACAGCAGGACTATTTTCAACAAATTCGTACGGCGATTGAGCGAATGACGAGCTTGATGAGCGACGTACTCACACTAGACAAGGTTGGTTCTGGCAAACTTGAACTGAACTTCATGCCTCTAGACTTGGCACAGCTGTGCCAAGAATTAGTGACGGAAATCCAATTGGCAACCCAACATAAGCATCAAATCGATCTGCGTTTAGATTGCCTTCCTTTTCAACTCTGTATGAGTGAAAAAGCGTTAAGACATATTTTTTTGAACTTGCTGTCAAATGCGGTTAAGTATTCTCCTGAAGGTGGCGCTATTAACTTTGATGTGAAATGTGGCGAAAAAGAGGTTACCTTTCGTGTGAGTGACCAAGGAATTGGTATTCCTGCTGAAGCCCAGCAGCGTCTGTTCGAACCTTTCTTTAGAGCCAGTAACGTTGGAGGGTATTCAGGTACGGGGTTGGGCTTATCGATCGTCAAGCGTTTGGTCACGCTCTATGGTGGGTATATTGAAGTAGATAGTCAAGTTGGGGTGGGGACTACCTTTACTGTGGTTTTGCCCCTAAAGGAACAATGTATTTAGATTTTTTAAGATAAAACCGCAGCAGTATTATTCCAAGCGTCGATTGTGTGAACTGATTGCCAGGATAGTGATTTCAAGGATCGGGGGGCTGAAGAAGTGCATAAAATTCTAGTCATTGAAGATGAAAACCCAGTGCGGTCTAATCTGGTTAAGATTCTTCAACTTGAACAGTTAAATGCAATTGGAGCTGCTAACGGACAAGAAGGGGTTGATTTAGCGAAAGAACATCTTCCAGATCTCATCATTTGCGACATCATGATGCCAGTTCTGGATGGTTATGGTGTGCGTAATGCCCTATTTCAAGACCCAGCAACGGCTATGATTCCCTTTATCTTCCTAACAGCGAAGGCAGATAAGGTTGATGTGCGCTTGGGGATGTCCTTAGGGGCAGACGATTATCTTACTAAGCCCTTTACTCGAGATGAGTTGCTAGAGGCTGTGTTTGTCCGTCTTGATAAACAGGCGGCTGTGCAGCGGCAAATGCAGGAAAAGATGGATCGTTTTCGGGGGTACATTACCACTGCTTTGCCAGCGGAATTACTAGAGCCGATTACACAGATTCAGTCGGTGTTGCGCTTGGCGATTAACAATCGGGCATCGCTAGAGCCACTAGTGGCCGAACAATTCCGAGATGCTTATATTTCAAGCCTGCATCTTGAACGTCAACTGCAAAACTTTCTTTTGTATGCATTGTTGGAAACAACCGCAAAAGATCCAGACAAAGCGAAAGCACTGCGTGGAAGTTGTAAGGCTCAGACTGAGTCTATTATTGCAGGGGCGGCGATTGATGCTGCTCACCGCTACGGGCGGGCGCAGGATTTGAAGCTAGAGCTTAAAGAAGCCAGTGTTTCAATTTTGGAAGACAACTTAGCAAAAATTGCTGAGGAACTGATAGACAATGCCTTTAAGTTTTCGTCGCCTGGGGCAACAGTACTGGTTAAAAGTGGGCTAGAGCAAGACCAGTTTGTGCTTGATGTGTTTGATCAAGGCGCAGGCTTAACCGCATCGCAAATTTCTGAGTTGGGTGCATATGTGCAATTTAGTCGCAAACTTAATGGTAGAGGTGGAGCGGGTCTAGGCTTAAGTATTGCGAAGTGCCTTTCAGAGCTACATGGAGGTCACCTGACCCTAGAAAGTGTACCTGCGAAGTGGACCACTGCACGTATTGAACTACCGCTCTAGATGCTGCATTGCATGATTCAGGCTGGGTGGTCTGGTTCAGGGTTCAAGTTTGTCTTGGTGTGGAAGACGTTCAGGAAGAGAAGGTGTTGCGAGTGAGATAGCTTTTGCCTGTTGATTGCAGGCTAGTTGCTTTCACTCGCAACACGAGGGGCTAGGCAGTGTTTACAGTGCTGTTGCCCCAACTGGATTAGAGGTTTTGTTCAAGAACTTCTCTAGTTCTGTTAAGGCATCGGCATCTACTTTCGTTTGCATCGGACAGAATTTTGGCCCACACATTGAGCAAAATTCAGCCGTTTTATAAATATCTGCCGGTAGAGTTTCGTCGTGGTATTCTTTGGCGCGTTCTGGATCTAACGCAAGTTCAAACTGGCGGTTCCAGTCAAAGTTATACCGCGCTTTAGACAACTCGTCGTCGCGATCGCGCGCACCAGAACGGTGTCTGGCAATATCAGCCGCATGGGCTGCAATCTTGTAGGCAATTAAGCCATTGCGGACATCTTCGGCATTGGGCAGCCCCAAGTGTTCTTTAGGCGTCACGTAGCATAGCATTGCTGTACCGTACCAACCAGCCATTGCCGCACCAATCGCGGAGGTGATGTGGTCGTAGCCCGGTGCGATGTCCGTTACCAAAGGTCCAAGCACATAGAAGGGCGCTTCCGAGCATTCTTCCATTTGCTTGCGCACGTTGAACTCAATTTGGTCCATGGGAACGTGCCCTGGCCCTTCGACCATGACTTGAACATCGTGTTCCCATGCCCTGCGGGTGAGTTGGCCCAGGGTTTTGAGTTCGGCAAGTTGGGCCTCGTCAGAGGCATCGTGCGTGCAGCCAGGTCGTAGGGAATCGCCTAGGCTGAAAGACACATCGTACCTTTTGAAGATTTCAATGATGTCGTCGAAGTGGGTATAAAGGGGGTTTTGCTTGTGGTGATGGAGCATCCAGCGGGCAAGAATGCCACCGCCGCGTGAAACAATCCCCGTAATCCGACTCCGAACCAGAGGCAGGTGCTCAATGAGAATGCCAGCGTGAATGGTCTGGTAATCGACACCCTGTTGCGCGTGTTTCTCAATGACATGCAGAAAATCGTCCGGCGTGAGTTTTTCAATATTGCCGTGGACACTTTCTAAGACTTGGTAGAGCGGCACTGTACCGATGGGAACGGGCGAGGCCTGAATAATGGCGGTGCGAATTTCATCTAAGTTTCCGCCACCCGTGGACAAGTCCATCACAGTATCAGCACCATATTTGACAGCTAGGTGCAACTTTGCCACTTCTGCATCTAGATCTGAGGAATTGGGTGAAGCACCAATGTTTGCATTGACTTTGCATTTGGATGCAATGCCAATCGCCATGGGTTCCAAATTGGTGTGATTAATGTTGGCGGGGATGATCATCCGTCCCCGCGCAACTTCATCGCGGATCAGCTCAGCGGGGAGATTTTCCCGTTGGGCAACATAGTGCATCTCTTCCGTAATCATGCCTTTTCGGGCATAGTGCATCTGTGACACGTTGGAGTGTCCTTGTCGCTTGGCGATCCATTCTGTCCGCATATTCGGTTCCTCTATTGAACAGCTTCCCTCCGCTGGTATTACCCAGTCTCAGGTTCTAAGGGACTGTCTCAGCCTTGATTTAAGGCACCCCTAGCTATTGCAAATCGTAACACTTACCTCAACTTTTTCCTACGGATTCTGGTGTTGGGAACCCATCGATGAGAGGCTCAAACTGCGATGTTTAGTAAAAGTGCTGCTAACAATGTCTTTTGAAGCTGCTGACCCGTCGGATTGGCAAAGGACGGTTGCGTTGATGCAGCCTGCGTTGATTCGGACGATTGATCATTTGCGCACAACGCTAGAGAAATCTGAATGGTCTGGGAAGTATGAAACGTACCAAGTGTGGCCTGAGCGTGCGACTCCTGAACAGCAAGCAGAAGTGCAACGGTTGTATGAGGCCATGGAAGTGGCTGATGATGCTGAACTGGTTGAAATTGACAGCCAACTAGAGACGTTACCCCAGCCTGTGACGGTCTATTTGTTGCACTTAACCAAGGCGGAGCAAACGCGAACCATTAATCTATGGGAGTTGTGTTATGCAATTGCCCTGCGGGAGTATACGCCCCAGTTAGAGCGGGTTGAGTTTACAGATTTGGATCTTGATGTGGTGCAGTCCGATGAGGCTTTATTCGATGCTGAGGGTGATATCGATTGGACTCGTTTAGATCAAAAGGCAGCGCAAGTGGTTCGTTCTGCATTTGCCGCGTTAGAGTCTACAGAACGGTGTTAGAGGGGTCATGACAAACCGTAGCGGCATGTTTCAGCAAACGCGACGCCGTTTAGCGCTGTGGTACACCGTTGTGACAGCCCTGCTGCTGCTGGTGTTTGCAGTGGGGTTTTATTGGTATGTGCGCGAAACGCTGATTGAACGGGTGGATGATACGCTGCACCATGTGGTGGAGGTCGTGGAGCGATCGCTTGTTGTGGAGCGCAGCAAAAGCCTAGATTGGCGGGGGCATTATCAAGTCAATGTAGATGCTAGCTTTCGTAATAATGGGGCGGCGGTCGATGATGACCGGATTGATCTGGAGTGGTTCGGACCTGATGGTGCTCTATTGTGGTCTACTTTCTCAGAACCCTTGAACGTGCCCCTGCATGTTTTGTTGAATGGTGAAACGATTAAAATTCGCCCCGATTACGTGTTGAGGCAGGTGACGGAGCGACTGGAATATAGCGGCGATCTGTTGGGCTATTTGCGGGTCAGCCATCCTTGGTTTGAAGTGGCGAAACCCACCCGTGA